>NZ_JBFPFX010000003.1:0-264454 GCF_047978245.1 Pseudomonas sp. LFS044 | reverse complement strand
GACAGCTCCCACAGTGACAGCGTTGCTCTCAAGTGCTGCGCTGTACCTGTAGGAGCCGGCTTGCCGGCGATTGGGCCGGTGGGGCCAGCAACTAACTAAGGCTTCAACTCACCACCGGCGCCTGCAAATGGCGGCTCGGATAGTGCTGCTCATACACCTTGCACACCCGCAGCACCTGCTCATCGGCAAACCGCCCCGCAACCACCTGCAACCCCACCGGCAACCCCTCGCGGGTAAACCCGCACGGCACCGATGCCGCCGGCTGCTGGGTCAAGTTGAACGGGTAGCTGAACGGTGTCCACTCCATCCACTGCGCCATCCGCGACCCCGGCGGCACGTTATGCCCCGCCTTGAACGCCACCAGCGGCAACATCGGTGACACCAGCACGTCATAACGCTGGTGGAAGGCATTCATCCGCGCAATCAGCTCGGCCCGCGCCTCCAGCGCCTGGGTATATTCACTCAAGCTGATCCGCGCGCCTTGTTCGGCAATCCAGCGCAACCCGGGGTCGATCTGCTCCCGTTGCTCGTCGGTAAAGGCGCTGGTCAGTCGAGCAGCCCCGGCAAACCACAGGGTATTGAATGTCTCCAGCGGGTCAGCGAAGCCCGGGTCGACTTCCTCCACCTGTGCCCCCAGCCGCGCCAGGCGCTGCACCGCCTGCGCCACCAGCGCGTGGATCTGCGGGTCGACCTGCACGTAGCCGAAGTCGGCGCTGTAGGCGATCCGCAGCCCGCTGAGGTCCTGCTCCTGGCCCAGCCATGGCGCCTGGCGGGCTGCACCGGCCAGCCCATCACGCGCATCGGGCCGGGCCACACAGTCGAGCATCAGCACCGAGTCATCGACGGTGCGGGTCATCGGCCCTAGGTGTGAGAGCACGGTCATGGCGCTGGACGGCCACTGCGGTACGTAGCCGAATGTGGGCTTGATGCCGAAGGTGCCGGTAAAGGCGCAAGGTATGCGGATTGAACCACCGGCATCGCTGCCCTGGTGCAGCACACCCAGGTTCAGCGCCGCCGCAGCCGCCGCGCCGCCGGATGAGCCACCTGCCGTCAGGCGTGTGTCCCACGGGTTGCGGGTGATGCCGTACAGCGGGTTGTCGGTCACGCCTTTCCAGCCGAACTCCGGCGTGGTGGTCTTGCCGACCAGCACTGCACCGGCACCGCGCATGAATGCGCTGAAGGGCGCATCGACGTCCCACGGCCCAGCGCCCGATGTGGTACGTGAGCCCTTGCGTGTGGGCATGCCGCAGGTCAGGGTCAGGTCCTTGATCGACGCTGGCACCCCGTCCAGCCGGCCACACGGCTCAGCCCGTTGCCAACGTTGTTCGCTGGCGCGGGCGGCGGCGCGGGCGCCTTCGCCGTCCACATGGCAGTAGGCGTTGACGGCCGGGTTGTGCTGATCGATGCGCGTCAGCACATCATCGATCACCTCTACAGGCGACAGCTCACGGCGCTGGTACAGTTCGAGCAGTTCGACGGCGGTCAGTTCACCGATGGCAGTTTTGCCGGTCATCTCAATGCGCTCCCTGGTTGGCGGCCTGGAACATGGCGCGCAGCAGCACGTCGCAGCCGTCGGCCAGGTCCTGTGGCGCTGCGTTTTCGATTTCGTTGTGGCTGATGCCGCCTTCGCACGGCACGAAGATCATGCCGGCCGGGCCCAGCTCGGCGAGGAAAATCGCGTCGTGGCCAGCCCCGCTGACGATGTCCATGTGGCTCAAGCCCAGCTCGCGCGCACCCTGGCGCACGGCATCGACGCATTGCTCGGCGAAGTACAGCGGCGGGAAGTCAGCCGTGGGTGTGAGTTCGAAGGTCAACCCGTGTTTTGCCGTGGTGGCGTCGATCGCCGCCCGCACTTCGGCGACCATGGCATCGAGGTGGGCCGGGTCGAGGTGGCGCAGGTCAAGCGTCATGTGCACTTGGCCGGGGATGACATTGCGCGAGCCGGGGTGCAGGGTCAGGCAACCCACCGTGCCACAGGCATGCGGCTGGTGAGCGTGGGCCACACGATTGACCGCTGCCACTACATCGGCGGCGCCGACCAGAGCATCCTTGCGCAGGTGCATGGGCGTTGGGCCGGCATGGGCCTCGACGCCGGTCAGCACCAGGTCGAACCATTTCTGCCCCAGGCAGCCCTGGACCACGCCGATGGTGGTGCGCTGGTCTTCCAGCACCGGGCCTTGCTCGATGTGCGCTTCGAAGTAGGCGCCCACCGCATGGCCCGTGGGTACGCGGGGGCCGGCGTAGCCGATACGCGTCAGCTCCGCGCCCACCGACAGGCCTTGGTCATCGACCTTGTCCAGCGTTTCCTGCAGGCCGAACTTACCGGCAAACACGCCTGAGCCCATCATGCACGGCGGGAAGCGCGAGCCTTCTTCGTTGGTCCACACCACCACTTCCAGCGGTGCCTCGGTGGTCAGCTGCAGGTCATTGAGGGTACGAATCACCTCCAGCCCGGCCATCACCCCGTAGCAACCATCGAACTTGCCGCCGGTGGGCTGGGTGTCGATATGGCTGCCGGTCATCACCGGTGGCAAGGCCGGGTTACGCCCGGGGCGCCGGGCGAAAATGTTGCCGATGGCGTCAACGCTGACCGTGCAGCCCGCCTCGGTGCACCAGCGCACGAACAGGTCGCGGGCCTGGCGATCGAGGTCGGTCAGGGCCAGGCGGCACACCCCGCCCTTGGCGGTGGCGCCGAGCCTGGCCAGGTCCATCAGCGATTGCCAGAGGCGCTCGCGGCTGACCAACGCACCTTGGCCGAGCAAGTGCTGCGAGGGATCGATGCGGGTATTCATGGGCATTCTCCTTTCAGGCGCTCAGGGCCAGGTAGCGGTTCTTGATGCTCGGGTCGTCGCGGAACTGCGCCGCGCTGCCCTGGTAGGCGACACGGCCTTGTTCCAGTACGTAGTGGCGGTCGGCGAGGGCGTCGCAGACCATCAGGTTCTGCTCCACCAGCAGGATCGACAGGCCTTCGCCCTTGATCCCGCGCAAAATTTTCACCAGCTCATCGACGATCACCGGGGCCAGGCCCTCGGTGGGCTCGTCGAGGATCAGCAACTTGGGGTCATTGAGCAGGGCGCGGGCGATGGCCAGCATCTGCTGTTCGCCGCCGGAGAGTGCAAAACCGCCGTTGCGCCGCCGTTCTTTCAGACGCGGGAACAGGGTGTAGACGTCTTCCAGCTGCCAGCGGCTTTCCTTGCGCACGGCAATCTTCAGGTTCTCCTCGACGCTGAGCTGGCGGAAGATGCCGCGATGTTCCGGCACCAGGGCGATGCCCTGGCGGGCGATGTCGAAGATTTCGCGGCCGACCAGCTGCTGGCCGTTGAAGCTGATCTGCCCTTGGCGCGGCCGGACGATGCCGAGGATGCTGCGCAAGGTGGTGGTCTTGCCAGCGCCGTTGCGCCCCAGCAGGGTCACCAGTTCACCGGCGCCGACCTGCAGCGAAACCCCTTCGAGCACGTGGCTCTTGTCGTAGTAGGAATGGATCGATTCGACGTTGAGCATCAGGCGGCCTCTCCAAGGTAGGCGGTGCGCACGCGGGCGTCGTTACGCACCTGTTCCGGTGTGCCCTCGACCAGGATCTGGCCGTGGCTCATGACGGTGATGCGCTGGCTGATCGACATGACGATGCTCATGTTGTGCTCGATCAGCAGCACGGTATGGTCGCGGCCCAGGTCGCTGATCAGGTCGGTCATCACCGGGATGTCATCGATGCCCATGCCCGAGGTCGGCTCGTCGAGCATCAGCAGGGTGGGCTTGGCGCAAATCGACATGCCCACCTCCAGCACCCGTTGCTGGCCGTGCGACAGTTCGCCGGCCAGGGTATCGGCGCGGGCGGTCAGCTTCAGCCGCTCCAATACCTGATCGGCGGTGTTCCAGTGGCTGCGCTTGTGCTCCACGCTGCGCCAGAAGTTCAGCGCGCCCAGGCCATCGCGGCCTTGGGCGGCCAGGCGCAGGTTCTCGCGTACCGACAGGTTCTGGAACAGGCTGGTGAGTTGGAACGAGCGCGCCATGCCCAGCGCCACGCGGCCGTGGGACGGTTTGCGGATGATGTCCTGGCCGTTGAACAGGATCTTGCCGCTGGTGGCCTGGCGTTCGCCGGTCAGGCAGTGGAACAGGCTGGTCTTGCCGGCGCCGTTGGGGCCGATGACCGTGTGAATGGTGCCGGCGCGGACCTTCAGGTCGACGCCTGCCACCGCCTTGAACGGCCCGTAGGCCAGCTCCAGGTTGCGGGTTTCCAGGAGGTAATCGCTCATCACAAGGTCTCCTTGGTCTTGGCCGTTGTCTTGTCATCGTCAGTGCGCGCGGGTTGCAGGCGCTTGCCCAACTCGGCCAAGCCGCCCCACAGGCCGCCACGCATGAACACCACCACCAGGATCAGGATCGCCCCCAGCAGCATCAGCCAGCGTGGCCACAGCTCCGAGAGCACATCGCCCAGCACTACGATGGCGCCCGCACCCAGCAAGGAGCCGAACAGCGAGCCGGTGCCACCGACGATGGTCATGATCAGGATGTTCTCGCTCATCATCAGGTCGATGTTCGACAGCGGCGCGAAGTGCAGCAGCATCGCGTACAGCGCACCCGCGATACCGGTGATGGCGCCAGACATCATGAACACCAGGATCTTGAAGTGGCGGGTGTCGTAGCCGATGGCGGCGGCGCGGGTCTCGTTTTCGCGGATCGCCAGCAGGGTGCTGCCGAACGGCGAGCGGATCACCCGCAGGGCGCCCGCGAAGATCAACAGGAACAGCACCGCCACAAACACATAGAAGTGCCGTGGGTCGGCCAGGTCGACCAGCACGTGGCCAGCGATTTCGATGTTCGGCCGCGGCACGTCGAGCAGGCCGTTGTCACCGCCGGTCCAGCCGCTCAAGGTGTACGCCAGGAAGTACGCCATCTGGCTGAAGGCCAGGGTCAGCATGACGAAGTAGATGCCCTTGCGGCGGATTGCCAGCGCCCCCACCAGCAGCGCCAGGAAGGCACCGAACACGGCCGCGCCGAGCAGCGCACTGAACATCCCCCAGTTGAGGTGAATCATCAGCAGCGCCGCGCCGTAGGCCCCCACGCCGAAGAAAATGCCCTGGCCGAACGACAGCAGGCCGGTGTAACCGAGCAGCAGGTTGCAGGCCAGCGCCGCCAAGGCAAAGATCAGGATCTCGGTGGCCAGGGTGGCCGACGGCAAGATCAACGGCAGCGCCACCAGGCTGGCGAGCACCAACAACAGCAGGGCAGGGGTGCGGCCCTTCACGGGCAATGGATTCTTCTCGCTCATCGTCATGCTCTCCCGAACAGGCCATAGGGGCGGACCAGGATCACCGCCGCCATCGCGCCGTAGATCATCAAGCTGGCGCCTTGCGGCCAGAGGCTGGTCATCATGCTTTGCACCACACCCACCAGCAGGCCGCCCACCAGCGCGCCGCCGAACGAGCCCATGCCGCCGATCACCACCACCACGAAGGCGATGCCGAGGATTTCCGGGCCGACGAAGGGTTGGGCACCCCGCAGCGGTGCGAACAGCACCCCCGCCACGCCGGCCAGGCCCACGCCCAGGGCGAAGGTCAGGGAGAACAGGCGGAAGATGTTGGTGCCCAACAGCGACACGGTTTCGGTGCTCTCGCTGCCTGCGCGCACCAGCGCGCCAAAGCGGGTGCGCTCCAGCAGCAGCCACAGGCCCAGGCCGATCAGCGCCGCGAAGCCGATGAGGAACAAGCGGTAGTACGGGTAGATGAAGTCGCCGACGATCAGCACCCCGCGCAGCTCCGGTGGCACGGCGATGCTTTTGCCCACAGGGCCCCAGATCAGCACCGAGGCTTCCTGGATGATCAGCGCTATGCCCAGGGTGACGAGGATCTGGAAGGTGTGCGGCAAGTGGTAGATGCGCTTGATCAGCAACCGCTCCACCGCCCAGGCCAGCGCCGCGACCACCAGCGGGGCAATCAGCAGGGCCAGCCAGAAGTTGCCGGTGATCGCCACGGCGGTGTAGCACAGGTACGCGCCCAGCAGGAAGAACGCGCCGTGGGCGAAGTTGACGAAGTTGAGCAGGCCGAAAATGATCGTCAGGCCCACGGCGATGAGGAAGTAGATCATCCCCAGGCCCAGGCCGTTGAGCAGTTGGAACAGGTACAAATCGAGCATGAGTGTGCCCTCGACAGTGCGCGCTGCGCCTGCCTGTACGAGTGGTTTTGACTAACGCCGCAGCTTCAGGCCAAGGCGCAACCGGTGTGGTCGACTTCGACGAACGAGCGCCCCGAGCTGATGACTTCGGCCAGGTCGTCCTCGTCGCGCATCTGCCCCTGGGGCTTGCCGCGCAACAGGTAGTAGTCCTTGAGCACCTGGTGGTCGCCGGGGCGGATCAGCTCTTCGCCGGTAGGGCCCTGGAAGCGCATGCCCTGCAAGGCGGCGGACACGCTGGCGCCATCCAGGCTGCCGGCCTTGGTGATGGCATCGAGCATGACCTTGGTGCCGATGTAGTCGGCCGCCAGCGGGTAGTTGGGGTTGATGCCATAGGCCTTCTGGGTGGCGGCGACCAGCTGTTTGTTCAGGGGCGTATCGACCTGGTGCCAGTACTGCGCGCCCAGGTACACCCCTTCGAGCACGTCGCTGCCCAGCTCCTGGAACTGGTCGAGCCCGGCCGACCACACCATCAGCACTTTCATGCGGTCCTTGATGCCGAAGTTGACCGCCTGGCGCAAAGCGTTGGACGACTGGCTGCCGAAGTTGAGCAGCACCAGTACGTCGGGTTTGGCGGCGATGGCGTTGGTCAGATACCCGGAGAATTCCTGTTCCTGCAGCGAGTGGTAGCTGTTGCCGATGTGTTCCACGCCAAACTCGGCGAACACCTTGCGGGCGTTGTCCAGCAGCGCATCGCCGAACACGTATTGCGGGGTGATGGTGTACCAGCGCTTGGCCTGCGGCAGCTGGCGAATCATCGGGATCAGCGTCTCGCGGATGGCGCCATAGGTGGGCACCGACCAACGGAAGGTCGACGCGTTGCAGTCCTTGCCGGTGATCTCGTCCGCACCGACCGGCGTCATGAACACACCGCCTGCCTTGTGGATTTCCTTCGACACGGCCAGCGCCGAGGACGACAGGGTGCAGCCCTGGAAGAAGCGTGCGCCATCCTGGCCGATGGCTTCCTGTACCTTGCGCACCGCCTTGCCGGCGTTGCCTTCGGTGTCGATGACTTTGTACTTGAGCGGGCGGCCGAGCAGTTGCGGGTGCTCGGCGATGGCCAGGCGCGAACCCATGTCGGCGTACTTGCCGTAGCTGGCGAAGGCGCCAGACATGGATTTGAGCCCGTAGAAGGTCAGCGGTTCGTCGGCGAATGCCCGGTGCGCCCCGAAGGGGAGGCTACCGAAGGCACCCAGGGCAAGGCCTGCCTTGAGCAGGGTACGTCTTTGCATTCAGAGAGTAATAAGACCCAAATTAACGGCCATAATGGCCGCTACGCGGCGGGAGGTCACACCGAACTTCCGCCGAATATTTCCCATATGGAAGTTCACATTGGCTTCCGAGCAGTTGCAGATAACCGATATCTCCCAACTGGTCTTGCCGATGGCGCACCACTGCAACACTTCCTTCTCCCGGCTGGTCAGAACCACCGGTTTGCTGACCGGATGTTCGAAGGCCAGTCCGGCACCGCTCTGCAGTGCGTAGTCCTTGAGCATCCACAGGGTCGGCAGGACCGACTCTATGAAACGGTTGGCCTCGGCCCGGTTTTCCGCTTCCACGCTGAGGCTCAGCGCGCCGAGTTCGCCGCGAGCACCATGCAGCGGCATGGTCAGCCCATACACCAGGCCGGCGGCCGAGGCTTCCTCGAAGAACTCGTGCTGCTTTCGCGTCTGGTAGATGGACGGTTCCCAGAAAATCGGCAGTACGCTCTGGGTACAGTGACTGACCGTCGGGTCGACCCGCGCGTAGCCAGCCCGGTCGTAATGCTCGCGCCAGGCGGCCGGGTAGTTGCCGACGATGAAGGCGTTCTCGTAGTCCTGGCTGTCCTTAGGCAACAGGCCGAACAGGATCTTCGAGAATCCAAGGTCGCTCGCCATCTTCTGCAGGATGGCGCTCCACTCCAATTTTCCACTTGAGCGTTCCAGCTCAAGAAAACCGTCAACCAAGGCCATGAGTAACTCCTTGGTTGTGGTTATTAGGCAGGAGTGCAATGACAAAGCGGTGCGGCCGGGCCTGTGTGCAGGCCTCTGTCCAGGCGGATCAGTGGTTGTGTGGGAACTCCAGCAAAAAGTTGCGGGCGACCTCGCCTTCCAGCGCGGTCATGTGGTGCTCGGCGTCGCACATGTGCTCGTGCATCAGTCGGCGCACGGCGGGCTCGTCGCTGGCGCGCAGGGCCAGCAACAGTTGCTTGTGGTAGTCGATGTTGGCGGCGGCGAACTGCTGGCGCTTGGGCAGGTAGGCCTTCTTCAGCACCACCAGGTCGCGCAGCAGGTCGTTGAGGAACACCGCCATGAAGCGCAGCAGCGGGTTGGGGCAGCGGTGGGCCAGCAGGGTATGGAACTCCAGTTCTGCCAGGCGTTGCTCGCGCTGGCCTTCTTCGCTGTCTTCCGGGGCGCTGCAGAAATCGATGTTGGCCTGCAGCGCGGCGTAGTCGGTTTCGCTCAGTTGCCCCATCACCGACACTGCCAGCTCCACCTCGATGACCTTGCGCAGCTGGTACACCTGCTCGCCGTCCAGGTGCTGGAAGTGCAGGTAGTTGCGCAGGGCACGGCTGGCCGGTTCGGTGCCGACTTCGTTCAGGTAGGCGCCGCCGGCAGGGCCGGTGCGGGTGCTGACCAGGCCTTCGACTTCCAGCGCCTTGAGCGCTTCGCGGGCGGTGCCTTTCGAGCATTCGAAGTGCTCCATCAGCTCACGCTCGGTGGGCAAGCGGTCGCCTGGGTGCAAGGCTTCGGTGACGATCGAGCGCTTGACCGATTCGACGATCACGTCGGACAACTTCTGGCGCTTGCGTTTGGGTTTGAGCATTTCGCTATTTTTCATATTTATGCGGATAAATAGGATTTAGCGAATTTTGCCAGGGTAGGTCAATGCTGGCGGAGGGGGAGGGGTCGTAAATGGTGCGAAAGGGTCGGGGAGGGACAAGTGGCTGATGGGGTTGATCGCATGATCAACGCGGGCCTCTTCGCGGGGCAAGCCCGCTCCCACAGGTAATCACCGCGCTGAAGGCATGTATGTCAACTCTGGGAGCGGGCTTGCACCCGCGAAGAGACCCACGCTGAATCAACGCGATTGGCCAGGCCCCTGCTGCAGGTGGGCCTGGCTGCAATACCACTCATTGCCCCGGTGCAGCGCCCGGTCATTGGGCAGGTGCACGCCGCAATGGGCGCAGCGCACCATCTGCAACGGCGCGTCGAGTTTCGGCCCGGATGGCGATTGCTGGCTGATCTTGAATTTGCGCCACAGCCAGAACGCGGCGGCGATCAGGGCGATCCAGAAAAGTAGGCGAACCATGGTGTCCAGCTTGTCTATTGGAGAAGCCGACAGTCTAGGGCGCGGCCATAAAAAAAGGGAGGCCCAAGGCCTCCCTTTCTCGTACCACGATGAATCAGTCGAACAGACCAAAGGTCATGTAGCTGAACCACGAGCGGTCTTTTTCGGCTTCTTTCGGGCCTTCCGGCAGGATCGGGTCGCCGTTTTCGTCTTTCGGCAGCAGGTCCTGCGGCATCTCGGCGCGGGCGTCCTGGAACTGGCGGACCACGTCCTGGTTGGCGCGGGTTTCACCCGGCGGCAGCGGCGCGTCGGTTTCGATCAGGCCCAGGGTGGCCTTGGACAACCAGCCACGGCCGTCAGACTCGGTCTGCTTGGGCTGGAACTCGCCATCGACCAGGCTCGGGTGGTCAGGGTAGTTGAGCTTGAGGGTTTCCAGGCTGGTGGCGGCCAGTTCGTCCAGGTGCATCTTCTGGTACGACTCGACCATCACGGCCAGGCCGTCGCCGACCGATGGGGTTTCCTGGAAGTTCTCTACCACGTAGCGGCCACGGTTGGCGGCAGCGACATAAGCCTGGCGGCTCAGGTAGTAGTCAGCCACGTGGATCTCGTAGGAGGCCAGCAGGTTGCGCAGGTAAATCATGCGCTGCTTGGCGTCCGGGGCGTAGCGGCTGTTGGGGAAGCGGCTGGTCAGCTGGGCGAACTCGTTGTACGAGTCGCGCGCGGCGCCCGGGTCACGCTTGGTCATGTCCAGCGGCAGGAAGCGCGCCAGCAGGCCACGGTCCTGGTCGAACGAGGTCAGGCCCTTGAGGTAGTAGGCGTAATCGACGTTCGGGTGCTGCGGGTGCAGGCGGATGAAGCGCTCGGCAGCCGATTTGGCAGCCTCCGGCTCGGAGTTTTTGTAGTTGGCGTAGATCAGCTCTAGCTGCGCCTGGTCGGCATAACGGCCGAACGGGTAGCGCGACTCCAGGGCCTTGAGCTTGTTCACGGCGCTGGTGTAGCTGGAGTTGTCCAGGTCAGCCTGGGCCTGCTGGTACAGCTCGGCCTCGCTGAGGTTCTCGTCAATCACCTCTTTATTAGAGGAACAGGCCGCGGTAAGCCCGAGGATGGCGATCAGCAGCAGGTGTTTCACTTGCATGGCGGCTTGCGTCCCTTTGACGGCCGCTGTCTTGGGCGGTGCCGTCCTGTTATGATGAGCGCCCCGGCCAACCCCGGGACAAAAGAAGCCGTATTTAACCACAAGCTCGCAGCCGAAACCAAAGGCTGTGCGCCCGCCGAATCGAGCATGTCCGAGATCATTCAACTTAGCGCAGAGGTACCGTCCGAACTGGGCGGTCAACGCCTCGACCAGGTCGCCGCCCAATTGTTCGCCGAGTACTCGCGTTCGCGGCTTACTACGTGGATCAAAGAGGGCCGCCTGACGGTCGATGGCGCCGTCGTGCGCCCTCGAGATACCGTCCATGGTGGCTCGCTGCTGGCGCTGGAGGCCGAGCAAGAGGCCCAGGGCGAGTGGATCGCCGAAGATATCGAGCTGGATATCGTCTACGAAGACGAACATATCATGGTCATCAACAAGCCCGCCGGGCTGGTTGTGCACCCGGCCGCCGGTCATGCCAGCGGTACGCTGCTCAATGCGTTGCTGCACCACGTGCCAGATATCGTCAACGTGCCGCGCGCCGGTATCGTTCATCGCCTGGACAAAGACACCACCGGCCTGATGGTGGTGGCCAAGACCTTGCAAGCGCAGACCAAGCTGGTCGAGCAGATGCAAAGCCGTAAAGTCAGCCGCATCTATGAGTGCATCGTGATTGGTGTGGTAACGGCCGGTGGCAAGATCGATGCCCCGATCGGCCGCCACGGCGGTATGCGCCAGCGCATGGCAGTCACCGACGGCGGTAAGCCGGCGGTCAGCCACTACCGCGTGCTCAAGCGCTTCCGCTCCCACACCCACGTGCGGGTCAAGCTGGAAACCGGCCGTACTCACCAGATTCGTGTGCACATGGCCCATGTTGGTTTCCCGCTGGTTGGCGACCAGACGTACGGTGGGCGCTTCCGCATTCCACCGGCTGCCAGCCCAACCATGGTCGAGGCGGTCAAGACCTTCCCGCGCCAAGCGCTGCACGCGCGTTTCCTGGCGTTGGCTCACCCGATTACCGGTGAAATCATGAAGTGGGAATCGCCACTGCCCGATGATTTCGTCTGGTTGCTGTCGCTGCTCAACCAGGACCGCGAGAGCTTTGTCGGATGAGTGGCCTGGCGCAGTCGCTGCTGTTCCCCGACTGGCCCGCCCCGGCCTCGGTTCGCGCCTGCGTCACCACCCGTCAGGGCGGCATCAGCCTGCCGCCCTACGAATCCTTCAATCTCGGTGACCATGTGGGCGATGAGCCACAGGCTGTCACCGAGAACCGTCGCCGCCTGAGCGAAGAATTCGCCATCCAGCCTGCCTGGCTCAAACAGGTGCATGGCCTGGTGGTGGCGGATGCCGACCCGTCCGTGGTCGCCGAAGCCGACGCCAGCTGGACCGACCAGCCCGGCATCGCCTGCACCGTGATGACTGCCGATTGCCTGCCAGCGCTGTTCTGCGACCGCGCCGGTACCCGTGTAGCGGCGGCGCATGCTGGCTGGCGCGGGCTGGCTGGTGGCGTGCTGGAAGCCACCTTGGACCGCTTGGCCTTGCCGCCTGAAGAAGTGCTGGTGTGGTTGGGCCCGGCCATCGGCCCGCAGGCCTTCGAAGTAGGGCTGGAAGTGCGTGATGCCTTCACGGCGGTGCACCCGGAGGCTGCCAGAGCCTTTGTCGACGGTGAGCGGCCGGGCAAGTTGCTGGCCGACATCTATGAGCTGGCGCGTATTCGCCTGGCGGCGCGCGGTGTGACTGCGGTTTATGGCGGTGGTTACTGCACGGTCAGCGATGAGCGGTTCTTCTCCTATCGCCGTACCCCGCAGGGTGGGCGGTTTGCTTCTTTAGTCTGGCTGGATCCTCGCTGACAGGCCTGGCCTCATCGCCGGCAAGCCGGCTCCTACAAGTGCCCACCTTTGTTGAAGTTTGCGCCCTCTTGTGGGAGCCGGCTTGCCGGCGATCAGGCCAGCGCTAATCCATCAGGCTGACCTCGGTCAACCCCGCTACGCTTGAATCTTCCAGAATCAGCCTTATCTATAAGGTCATCTCAGGCAGGTTTCTTCATTAAAGGTGCTGTCCATCGCTCCGACCTGCCCTTACAGGAAGGTACTCCCATGCGAATAGACCGTTTAACCAGCAAGCTTCAATTAGCGATTTCCGATGCCCAGTCCCTGGCCGTTGGCATGGACCACCCCGCCATCGAGCCCCTGCACCTGCTGCAGGCGCTGATCGAGCAGCAAGGTGGTTCGATCAAGCCGCTGCTGATGCAGGTCGGCTTCGACATCAACAGCCTGCGCCAGGCACTGGTAAAAGAACTCGACCAGCTGCCGAAAATCCAGAACCCCACCGGCGACGTGAACATGTCGCAGGACTTGGCGCGCCTGCTCAACCAGGCCGACCGCCTGGCCCAGCAGAAAGGCGACCAGTTCATTTCCAGTGAACTGGTGCTGCTGGCCGCCATGGACGAGAACAGCAAGCTCGGCAAGCTGCTGCTGAGCCAGGGCGTAAGCAAGAAGGCCCTGGAAAACGCCATCAACAACCTGCGCGGTGGCGCGGCGGTGAATGACGCCAACGCCGAAGAGTCGCGCCAGGCCTTGGACAAGTACACCGTCGACCTGACCAAGCGTGCCGAAGAAGGCAAGCTGGACCCGGTGATCGGCCGTGACGACGAAATCCGCCGCACCGTGCAGGTGCTGCAGCGCCGCACCAAGAACAACCCGGTGCTGATCGGCGAACCCGGCGTGGGCAAGACCGCCATTGCCGAGGGCCTGGCCCAGCGCATCATCAACGGTGAAGTGCCCGACGGCCTCAAAGGCAAGCGCCTACTGGCGCTGGACATGGGTGCGCTGATCGCCGGTGCCAAGTACCGCGGCGAGTTCGAAGAGCGCCTCAAGTCGCTGCTCAACGAGCTGTCCAAGCAGGAAGGCCAGATCATCCTGTTCATCGACGAGCTGCACACCATGGTCGGCGCCGGTAAAGGCGAGGGCGCCATGGACGCCGGCAACATGCTCAAACCGGCCTTGGCCCGTGGTGAGCTGCACTGCGTCGGTGCCACCACGCTCAACGAATACCGCCAGTTCATCGAGAAGGACGCCGCCCTGGAGCGGCGCTTCCAGAAAGTACTGGTGGAAGAGCCGAGCGAGGAAGACACCATCGCCATCCTGCGCGGCCTTAAAGAGCGCTATGAAGTGCACCACAAGGTGGCCATCACCGACGGCGCCATCATTGCTGCGGCCAAGCTCAGCCACCGCTACATCACCGACCGCCAACTGCCGGACAAGGCCATCGACCTGATCGACGAAGCGGCCAGCCGCATCCGCATGGAGATCGACTCCAAGCCGGAAGTGCTCGACCGTCTCGACCGTCGCCTGATCCAGCTGAAGGTGGAATCGCAGGCACTCAAGAAAGAAGAAGACGAAGCGGCGAAAAAACGCCTGGAAAAACTGACCGAGGAAATCGAGCGCCTGGAGCGCGAGTACTCCGACCTGGAAGAAATCTGGGCGTCCGAAAAAGCCGAAGTGCAGGGCTCGGCGCAGATCCAGCAAAAGATCGAGCAGGCCCGCCAGGAGCTTGAAGCTGCCCGTCGCAAAGGCGACCTGAGCCGCATGGCCGAGCTGCAGTACGGCGTGATCCCGGACCTTGAGCGCAGCCTGCAGATGGTCGACCAGCACGGCAAGACCGAGAACCAGCTGCTGCGCAACAAGGTGACCGAGGAAGAGATTGCCGAAGTGGTGTCCAAATGGACCGGCATCCCAGTGGCCAAGATGCTCGAAGGCGAGCGCGAGAAGCTGCTGAAAATGGAAGACCTGCTGCACCAGCGCGTGATCGGCCAGAACGAAGCCGTGACTGCCGTGGCCAACGCCGTGCGCCGCTCGCGTGCCGGCCTGTCCGATCCGAACCGGCCAAGTGGTTCGTTCATGTTCCTCGGCCCGACCGGCGTGGGCAAGACCGAGCTGTGCAAGGCGCTGGCCGAGTTCCTGTTCGACACCGAAGAGGCCATGGTGCGCATCGACATGTCCGAGTTCATGGAGAAACACTCCGTGGCTCGCCTGATCGGCGCCCCACCAGGGTATGTAGGTTATGAAGAGGGTGGTTACCTGACCGAAGCGGTACGCCGCAAGCCTTACTCGGTGGTGCTGCTGGACGAGGTGGAGAAAGCCCACCCGGATGTGTTCAACGTCTTGCTGCAAGTGCTTGAAGATGGCCGCCTGACCGACAGCCACGGCCGTACCGTGGACTTCCGCAACACGGTAATCGTGATGACCTCCAACCTGGGCTCGGCGCAGATCCAGGAACTGGTGGGCGATCGCGATGCTCAGCGTGCGGCGGTGATGGACGCCTTGGGTTCGCACTTCCGTCCGGAGTTCATCAACCGGGTCGACGAAGTGGTGGTGTTCGAGCCCCTGGGCCGCGACCAGATCGCCGGTATCACCGAAATCCAGCTTGGCCGCCTGCGCAGCCGCCTGGCCGAGCGCGAACTGGCGCTGAACCTCAGCCCGGAAGCCTTGGACAAGCTGATCGCGGTGGGTTACGACCCGGTGTATGGCGCACGGCCGCTGAAGCGGGCGATCCAGCGCTGGATCGAGAACCCGCTGGCGCAGATGATCCTGGCTGGCAAATTCTTGCCGGGCTCGGCGATCACCGCCAAGGTAGAAGGCGAAGAAATCGTGTTTGCCTGATCCATCCGCTGCAAAAATCAGCCCCGCACCTGCGGGGCTTTTTTATGCCGCTGTGTTTCGGCAGCCAACGCGACCCCTTGTGGGAGCCGGCCTGCCGGCGAAGAGGGCCAGCCAAACCCCGCAAAATCAGGCCCTCGCCAGTTTTTTTCATAACTTGCTGAAATTTTTGAAAAAAACGCTTGCACGGTTTCAAGAGTGCCCCTAATATACGCCGCGTTGTCAGGCACTAAGCGAATCACCAGGAACATCGGTGTTAGCAAAACAACTTAGAAATCAGTAAGTTGAATGAAAAAAAGTGGTTGACAAGCAAAACGAAGAATGTAGAATAGCCGGCCTCAGCAGCGACAAAGCGAAAGCCAAGAAGCTGAAGAGATCGAAGCTAACACAGACTTCGAAGCAGTAAAGATGTACCGAAGTTCAGTTCCGCGATAGCTCAGTCGGTAGAGCAAATGACTGTTAATCATTGGGTCCCTGGTTCGAGTCCAGGTCGCGGAGCCAATCTCGGGGTGTAGCGCAGTCCGGTAGCGCGCCTGCTTTGGGAGCAGGATGTCAGGAGTTCGAATCCCCTCACCCCGACCATTTTCAGGGTCGTTAGCTCAGTTGGTAGAGCAGTTGGCTTTTAACCAATTGGTCGTAGGTTCGAATCCTACACGACCCACCATGTAAAGAGGGCATCTCGACAGAGATGCCCTTTTTCTTTTGTCTCGAAAAAACCACGGAGTCCGCAGCCCGCTCCCACATCAGTAAGCTGCCACAGTTGCCACACCCAAAAAAAAGCCCAGCTCACTGAGCTGGGCTTTTATCTATCAGTGCAGCTTCAGCCGCGGCTCAGTGCCCCGGCCAATCTTGCTACCCAGCATCATCATCGCCGTACGGAAGAACCCATACAGCGCCATCTGGTGCATGCGGTACAGCGACACATAGAACATCCGCGCCAGCCAGCCCTCAAGCTTCACGCTGCCCATCAGGTTACCCATCAGGTTACCCACCGCCGAGAAGCGCGACAGCGACACCAACGACCCGTAGTCCTTGTAGGCGTAGGTGGGCAGCGGCTTGTTCTCGAGGCGCGCCTTCAGGCTCTTGGCCAACATTTCCGCTTGCTGGTGCGCCGCCTGGGCGCGTGGCGGCACGTTGCGGTCACTGCCTGGTTGCGGGCAGGCGGCGCAGTCGCCGAAGGCAAAGATGTCATCGTCCCGGGTTGTCTGCAGGGTAGGGCGCACGACCAGCTGGTTGATACGGTTGGTTTCCAGGCCATCGATGTCCTTGAGGAAGCCCGGCGCACGAATACCGGCCGCCCACACCTTCAGGCTGGCCTGGATCACGTCGCCATTGGCGGTTTTCAGGCCATCCGCGGTCACTTCGCTGACCGAGGCGTTGGTCATCACCGTCACGCCGAGTTTTTCCAGTGTCTTGTGCACCGGCACACTGATGCGCTCCGGCAGTGCCGGCAGCACCCGCGGGCCGGCTTCGATCACGGTGATGTGCATGTCTTTGGGCTGAATGCGGTCCAGGCCATAGGCAGCCAGCTCGTGGGCGGCGTGGTGCAGCTCTGCCGCCAGCTCGACACCGGTGGCACCGGCGCCGACGATGGCCACGCTGATCTTTTCACTGGCCTGGTCGCCCGCGTGGGCGCGCAGGTAGTGGTTGAGCAGCTGCTGGTGGAAGCGCTCGGCCTGCTTGCGGGTGTCCAGGAACAGGCAGTGCTGCGCCGCGCCCAGGGTGCCGAAGTCGTTGGTATTGCTGCCCACGGCGATTACCAGGGTGTCGTAGCGCAGGGTGCGCGCAGGCACCAGCTCGCGGCCCTCTTCGTCGAGGGTGGCAGCCAGTTGAATCTGCTTGCCTTCACGGTCCAGGCCGCTCATGCGCCCCAGCTGGAAGTTGAAGTGGTTCCACTTGGCCTGGGCCACGTAGTTCAGTTCGTCTTCCGAGGAGTTGAGCGAGCCGGCGGCCACTTCGTGCAGCAGTGGCTTCCAGATGTGCGTGAGGTTGGCGTCGACCAGGGTGATCTCGGCCTGCTTGCGCTTGCCCAGGGTTTTACCCAGGCGGGTCGCCAGTTCCAGGCCGCCGGCGCCGCCGCCGACAATCACGATGCGATGAGTCATGGGGATATCTCATAAGGTTTACGGAATTCGTGGCCCTGGGGGCCGGCCGCAAACTGCATGAGGGGAGGGCGAGCGCAAGGCAGCTCATAGCACCAGTCCACTCAACAGGCGGCTGATGAGGCCCAACCCGATGGTCACCGCCAGCACCAGCACAAGGAGCAGCCACGGCCGGAAGGGCTTGCGCTCGACTTGGTGCTGAGGGGCTTGCAGGTACTCATCGACACGACGCTGATCTTCCGGGTTCAGTCGGCTGGTCATGGCAGGGCCTCGTCAGGTAGACGTATGTGACTGCGCGAACGCTACAGGGTTCGGGCAAGTACTTGAGACAAATGATAAAGCTTTCTATCCCTGGCGCCGAGTGTACGCCATCGCAAAGACTCTCGGCACTGGATCAAAGACTGATGCCCACGTCGAAAACGATGCTACGCCCCAGGTTGCCGCGCAAGAAATCCGGCGCGTCGGGGTGGGCGAACAGCACCCGGGCAAAGGTCGGCCCCACCAGCGACAGCGAACGCCAGCCCTGGCGCAGGTATTCGGTGGGCGGCGGGAAGTGGGTATTGAGGTCGAGCACTTCGCGCTTGAGGCTGGCGAAGGCAATGATGTCCAGCTCGCTCAGGTCCAGCCCGCGTTCCCGGTAGTTGTGTGCCTTTTTGCGCAAGGTCGGTGCCAGCCGCGCCAGCAATTCGGTGGCGGCGATGCGCCTGGGCCGGGCCTCGCGCCGCACCAGCTGAGCCAGGGAAAAGGCACTGCGCCGGCGCTGCAGCTCTTCACGCCACTCATCATTGAGGCGGCGGCCTTCATCGAGCACGAAAAACACCTCGAACGACGCATCGCGAAACAGCACATCCGGCGGCTCCTGGCCGGCCGGGGTAAATTCTTCGCCGCGATAGGGGATGTTCAGCCCCTGCAGCAGGCGCTGGCATACCCAACGCTCCCGCTCCCATTTGCGTGCATTGGAGAGGAAGGCGTTGGCTTGTTCGGCCTGGATGGTGAGCAGGCGCAGGTAGTCTGAGTCATCCATGCACACAAGCTTAGACGCTAAACCATGACGATAAGATGCTGTTTTCCAATGGGTGTAGACTCAGGTATGTCCACAGGGTAGCCAGGGGCATTCGTCAGGTGATCAGCGCGCACGTGTTGTCCAGCACCAGCCTCACACTGGGTTGGCTGGGTTATGTCCCTTTATTGCTGTGGGCGGTTAGCCGTACTCGCTGGGTGGAGCTGTTTGCCGACAGCCGCCGGCAGCACCTGCTGTTTGGCACGGTGTTCTGCCTGTTTGCGTTGTGGCTGGTCAGGCGCGATTTTGACACCGGCGTGTCGTACCACTTCATCGGTATGACCGCCGTGACCTTGCTGCTGGACTGGCCACTGGCGGTACTCGGCGGCTTTCTCGCCCAGCTCGGTTTGCTGGCGCTTGGGCGGCAAGACCTCGCAGCCCTTGGGGTCAACGGCTTGCTGCTGATCGGCCTGCCGGTGCTGATCACCGAAGTGTGCGCGATCCTGGTTGAACGCGCGCAGCCGCGTAACCTGTTCGTCTACATCTTCTGCTCGGGCTTCTTTCCCGCCGCACTGACCGTGCTGGTGTGCCTGCTGGCCGGGTTAGGGTTGCTGTGGCTCGATGGGCGTTTCGCCATGCCGGAGTGGCTCAGCGACTTTGTCGGCTACCTGTGGCTGATGATGTTCCCGGAGGCGTTCATCAACGGCATGGTGATCAGTGCCCTGGTGGTGTTCAGCCCGGAATGGCTGGAAACCTTCAATCGCACACGGTATTTGCAGGCGCCGTGGAAGGATGATGAGCGGTAATTTGTGTCGGCCTCATCGCCGGCAAGCCGGCTCCCACAAGTACCGCGCTCACCGTAATCTTTACGCCAGCCCTTGTAGGAGCTGGCTTGCCGGCGATGGCCTGCAAAGCAGGCCCAAACGCACTCAACTCAATGCCGCGGCTCCAGATCCCCCGAATACAGCTCATCTTCGGATTCTTCCGACCCCGCCGGCAAGCCGGCTCCCACAGGTACCGCGCTCGCCGTAATCTTTACGCCAGCCCTGTAGGAGCTGGCTTGCCTGCGATGGCCTGCAAAGCAGGCCCAAACGCATTCAACTCAATGCCGCGGTTCCAGATCCCCCGAATACAGCTCATCTTCGGATTCTTCCGACCCCGCAATCTTGTGCTCCTCTGCCGCCCACGCCCCCAGATCGATCAATTTGCAACGGTCAGAACAGAATGGCCGGAACGCGCTCTTCTCGCTCCATTCCACAGGTGCGCCACAGGTCGGGCAGTCGACGGTCAATGGCTGGCTCATGGCTGGCCTCCTCGTAAAGTCAGGTAAAAGTGGTGCAGTCGGTCGATCTGCGCATGCAGCGTGGCAAGGTCACTGTCGTTGACCACCACATCATCGGCGTGGCGCAAACGCTCCTCGCGGGCCAACTGAGCCTTGAGAATCGCCTGCACCTGCTCGGCACTGGTGTTGTCACGCAGCAGAGTGCGCGCCACCTGCAGCGCCTGCGGTGCATCGATCACCAGCACACGCTGGGTTTTCTGATACTGGCCAGACTCGATCAGCAGCGGCGACACATACACCGCATAGGGCGATTCGGCCTTGGCCAAGTAGCTGAAAATCTCCTGCCCGATCAGCGGGTGCAGCAGTTGTTCCAGCCATTTGCGCTGGGCCGGGTCGGCAAAGATCAGCTGGCGCAACGCCGCGCGATCGAGCTGGCCGTCTTCCTGCAATACGCCAGCGCCAAAGCGCTCGACGATGCTTGCCAGCGCCGGGCGGCCCGGCTCTACAACCCAGCGCGCCGCCTGGTCGGCATCGACCAGGTGCACGCCAAGCTCGACAAAGCGCTCGGCGGCGGCACTCTTGCCGCTGCCGATGCCGCCGGTAAGGCCGAGAATCCAGGGGGTGAAGGCCGCAGTGGTCATCAGTATCCAAGCAGTTGCAGGTATGAGGCGTATATTTCATCACCCCAGAGCACAGCAATCCACCCCGCAATGGCCAGATATGGGCCAAAAGGTATGGCGGTGCCGACCGAATGCTTGCGCAGCCTCAACAAACACACGCCGACAACCGCGCCGACCACTGACGACAGCATCAAGGTCAGCGGCACCACCTGCCAGCCGCCCCAGGCACCGATCAGCGCCAGCAGCTTGAAGTCGCCATAGCCCATGCCTTCCTTGCCGGTGATCAGTTTGAACACCCAATAAACTGCCCACAGGCTGAGATACCCGGCGACTGCCCCCCAAATGGCATGGGCTAAAGGCACCACCGTGTCGAAGGCATTGACGATCAAGCCCAGCCAGAGCATCGGCAGCACCAACACATCGGGCAACAGCTGCTGATCGTGGTCGATCAGGCTCAGCGCCAGCAGGCTCCAGGTGAACAGCAGCAGCGCCATGGCTGCCATCCCCGGCCCCGAATGCCAGGCAACGGCCACCGACAACAGCGCACAGGCCAATTCCACCAGTGGGTAACGCGCGCTGATCGGCTGCTTGCAAGCCGAGCAGCGCCCGCGCAGCGCCAGGTAACTCAACACCGGGATATTCTCCCAGGCGCGAATCGTGTGGCCGCAGTGTGGGCAACGGGAAGCGGGCAGGCACAGGTCAAAACGCTCGTGCTCGATGGTCGGCAGGCCCAGTACCTCTTGGGCCTCACGCTGCCATTGGCGCTCCAGCATGATCGGCAGGCGGTACACCACCACATTGATGAAGCTGCCAAACAACAAGCCAAGCACTGCCGCCAAGGCGGTGAAGTACGCCGGATGCTCGGCAAGCAAAGTCCAAGAATTCATGTTCAGATCAAACTACCCAACTGGAAGATCGGCAGGTACATCGCCACCACCAGGCCACCGACCAGCAAGCCCAGGATCAGCACGATGGCCGGCTCCAGCAGGCTGGTCAACTGGTCCAGCGCCTGGCTGACCTGTTCCTCGTAATGGCTGGCGGATTTTTCCAGCATCTGGTCCAGTGTACCGCTCGATTCGCCAATGGCCGTCAGCTGCACCAGCAACGGCGGAAACAACGGCTCCACCGCCATCGCCTGGTTAAGCCCCTGCCCATTGGCCATGCCCTGGCGCAGCCGCACAATGGCCTGTTCGTGCAAGTCGCTACCACTGGCCTTCGCTACTGTACCCAACGCATCGAGCAGTGGCACCCCGGCGGCGTACGCTGTGGCCAGGCTACGGGCAAATCGTGCCAAGGCTGCCTGCCCCAGCAGCTTGCCGAACACCGGCAAACGCAGCACCTGGCAAGATATCCACAGGCGCGCAGGTTCATGCTTCCGATAAAGCTCACGCACACCCAAAAACACCACAATGGCAGTTATCAACAAAGCGGACGCATGCCGGCCCAGCCCTGTGGACAAGTCGATGACCCATTGCGTGAACGCGGGCAATGCCGCATCAAACCCCGCAAACAAGCTTTGAAAGCGCGGGATCACTTCCAGCAACAAGATCGCCGACACCCCTAACCCGGTCAGCAACAGCAGCAGCGGATAAAGCATCGCCTTGCGCACCCGCTTGCGCAGCGCCTGCCCCTGCTCCAGCATGCCCGCCAGCTGTTCAAGCTGCCGGTCCAGCGTGCCCGACTGCTCCCCCACCCGCACCAGGTTGCAGTACAACCCATCAAACCACAGCGGATGGCGCTGCAACGCATCCGCCAGCCCCAGGCCCGCCGCCACATCCTGTTTCAATCGCGCCAGCAACGCCGCCTGCCCAGCGCTGCAACCACTGCGCCCCATCACGTCGAACGCCTGCAGCAACGGCACACCGGCCTTGAGCAACGTCGCCAACTGCCGGCTGAAACCTGCAGGGTCGCTCCTCTCGCGCAATGTGGGTAGCCGCCACGCCATCCCGCCGGCAGGCCGCAACCCGGCAACCCGTATGCCCTGGCGCTGCAAGCCTGCACGTACGTAAGCCGGGCTACGCCCAGCCACCTGCCCGCTGACCGCCGCGCCATTGGCATCGGTGCCGTGCCAGGCATAGAGGTGTTTCGAAGGGTTCATGCAAAGGTCCTTTTTTGCCCGTGCGACAAGCCTGGAAACAGCTTGCCGTGCCCATGAAGGGGCGCGCGTTGCTGATGCTCACTAGAGTAGTTCAGCGATGATGACGCCCTGACGGGCAGGGGTGACAAAAGGTGTCTGTTCAGGCCTACTGCGCCGCTGCCAGCCGGGGTCGAAGCGACCTCAACGAATACGTGTGAAAAAGGAACCGTTCATGAAAGGGCAACGCGGTATCACCCTGATCGAACTGATGATCGTCGTCGCGATCATCGGCATCCTGGCGACCATCGCCATACCGATGTACACCAACCACCAGTCACGCACCAAAGCGGCTGCCGGTTTGCTGGAAATTACCGCGCTGAAGACGGCGATGGACCTGCGGTTGAACGAAGGCAAGGACGTGGCGGATGTAGCGGTCCTCGGCGGCCAACCCGCGACCACCCACTGCGCGATCACTGCCCAAGGCACAGCGGCCAGCGGCACCGGCAGCATCGTCTGCACCCTGGTCGACGCCCCCGCCAACGTGGTCGGCAAAGCCGTAACCCTCACCCGTTCGGCAACCGGCTGGAGCTGCACCACCACGATCGAAGAAGACCTGGCCCCGAGCGGCTGCAAAGGGGCGTGAGGGCAGGGCAATAAGCAAGCGAAACAGGGGTTTGCGTAACGGGTGCGGCAGTGGTACGTTGCGCTACACGCCGGTGTAGCTCAGTCGGTAGAGCAGCGCACTCGTAACGCGAAGGTCGCAGGTTCGATTCCTGTCTCCGGCACCAGAAAACCGTTTCCAGATGTCGTTGGCTGTCTATGAAACGTCCCACAAAGCCCGCCTGGAGCGGGCTTTGTGGTTTCTGTCTGGCGCGTTTTGCCTGGGCGCCCCGGCATCAGCAGCCAGGCCTGTGGCATCAGGAAGAGGACGATGCCCCGTCCCCTTGGAGAAAAGGAAATCACCATGTCCAACTATCGCTGGAATGACTGGGCCGATGGAGTGACGGTTGTCCTTCAGGCAATCGTTTACATCCCAATGTTTTACATCATCCTGATGCCATGGCTTTGTCTGGCGTTGGTCAAGCTTGGAAAAATTCCGTTCTTCCCTGGTTTTTTTCAAGCGATGGCCTCGACAGGTTGGCTGGTCGCTTCTGGGCTTGTGAGCCTGATCGTGCTGTTTGTTGTGGCTCGTAGCTTGGTCCGCTGAAACGCGACGATCCCGGCACGCAGCTGCACCACGATGAGTGGGATTCAGCGCAATCGACGCTCAGGCTGAATTTGATCCACACACTACCCATACCAGATCAGTATGGAAGCCCAGTTCCGAGCCCATGCTGATCTTGACCAGTTGATTGCTGGCCCCCCTCGAGCAACTATCTTGCTCAAGATCTAAAAGCCTGCACGACTAGCACGGTGTAGCAATTGTATTCCCCAGACTCTAAAAGCCTGCACGGTCACTGTGGGAGCGGGCTTGCCCCGCGAACACGGGCGCAGCCCGTGCCATCCCACATGCAGCTCGCATTAAATTGACCTGGCCTAGTTAGTAATCACGCACGCTCCTGATACTGCTGCAATCCTCATTTGGGGTTGCGCACTCTCGAACGCGTGGCCTTGGACTGACATAAGGAAATGTGCGTGAAGTGGGCGCTTGGCCATTCGAGGACCGTGCTCAGCCGTTTGAAGACTCACGTACTCCGCTACTGGGCGCACGCGCCTTGTTGATCTGGATGCCTTCGACCTCAGGCAGTCGCTGGAAGCGATCAAGAAACGCCGCGCGGTCGATGTGGGCTAGAGGGTGCAAAACTACCTACAGAGCATCATGCGTGAGGCTAAGCGGCTACGGCTGATCACGGTGAACCCTGCATATGATCTTGAGGGCTTCATCAGCGCGCCACGGGTTACGCACCGGCCTGCACTCCCGCTGTCAGGCCTGCCTGAGTTGATGGGC
Source organism: Pseudomonas sp. LFS044 (assembly GCF_047978245.1). NCBI lineage: Bacteria > Pseudomonadati > Pseudomonadota > Gammaproteobacteria > Pseudomonadales > Pseudomonadaceae > Pseudomonas > Pseudomonas sp. LFS044. The sequence continues at coordinate 240,197 of NZ_JBFPFX010000003.1, read as the reverse complement.
CGCATCGAGAACTACAAGGGGCGCACGCTCACTCGGTTGACCGTCATGCTGTCGCTGCATGTGTTCGTACGCTCCAGCGAATTGCGCTTCGCACGTTGGAGTGAGTTCGATCTGAAGCGCGGTATGTGGGAGATACCTGAGACGCGGCCCGCTTTGGATGGCGTCCCATATTCGACCAGAGGCACGAAGATGGCGGGCGACATCCATCTGGTCCCGCTTTCACCGCAAGCGGTGGTGTTGCTCGAACAGATTCATGCGATTACGGGGTACTTCGATCTGGTGTTCACCAGTGACGCTCGCTCGTGGAAGCCTATGTCCGAGAACACGGTACATAGGCTGAAGTTTCGTGTATTGGTTCTTGTCGTTGCCCTGTGATCCAGCGATCCCAATCCATGTGGTAGAAGTAACTGGGCTGCATTGTCTCGGGGCTGTTGTCAGGGTTGAGCAGAGTGCTGAGTTTAGAGCGAATCACCTTCTCTGCTGCCTTATAGGTATGCTGCATGCTATCGCTTTTGATGCGGCCAGCAAGATCCTGTGCAGTGACTATTAGGCGGGCAGATTCCAGCCATGCAAGACGGCTTCTATAGAGTTTGCCATTTATGGGGCTCTTAAGCTTATCCAAGGCTTCGTTAAGGCATTCAAGCGATTGTTTGCTATAAACCTCATCGTCTCGAATTTCCTTTTCCTGAGCGATTCCAGAAAGCTGAGTAGAAATGGTATCTGATTGAGTTTTTATAGTGGCTATGATACCGATGAATCCAAGAGCGGATATTAAAGTTGACAGTACCCCCCGAAGTAGTCGCCAAACACGCCCCAATCAGCAGGGATTGTGCTTAACCCGGATGCAGAGAATTGCCAGAGCCAAGGTGCTGCTACTGCCGTTGTGCAAATCATTAATGCAATGGCAGCGATAGGTGCCCAATTCTTTGTTATATTGTGCTTTTTGGTGGTAGCCTCCACTGCCACACGAGTCATCTATTGAGTCCCTTAAAATTTATCAGCACGCAGGTCTAGGCTAATTAGTAGCCCTTTAACAATGTCATGGCAGTCCTTCTCAGGCATATCTGTTGTAATGCTAATCAAACCAACGCTGTTCCTTTTAACTGCGCAGCCTATATCCTCAAAGTGAGTTACTATGTCTGAGTAGAATGCCTCAAGCTTCTGCTCTTGCTCATCGGTGGAGAGTTCGTCTCGCATTGGATTAGTCGGGGTTGGCCCTTGGTAGTAGGGTATGTAGCTGTAGGTTTTCATGTGACACCATTGGTAGTTAGATTGAGGTCGAGTCTATCTAAGCGATTTAGTTGCTGCAATTACATTCATGTGTTCGGAGCATTTTCTGCTCGAACGCGAGCGTTCGTGAAATCTGTCAAAGCTTAGCTATTCAGGCTACCCACAATTCGCGTAGAAGCGCGAAATTCGGGTTGTTTTCTAACCAGCCTGATCGCGACGAAGATTTTCACACCGCCTGGGCGGGAAGCGGTCATTCGTGAATGGCTGCTTCCCATCCAAACCTATTGGTCGCGGACAGCGAGTGCTTTGAGGAGAATTGTCCTGGCATTGACTACTCCAATTCAGCATCTACAGTGATGGCCATACGATTTCACGGTAGGGACATCATGCGGATCGAGCGCGTTGAGATTCAAAATTTCAGACTGCTTCAGAATATCAGCCTTGGCCTAGAAGACGGCACGACGCTGATTGTCGGACGCAACAACTGTGGCAAAACCTCCATCGCTGAGGTGTTTCGTCGGCTCCTTTCAGACAGGGCTCCCTCTTTCAGGCTTGAGGATTTCTCCCTGGGAAGTCACGAAGAGTTTTGGACGGCATTCAATGCATTTCACGGCGAGATAGCCCGCTCCGATGTTGCCGCCATGCTTCCCGTTATCAGGGTCACACTGGACATTTCCTATGACATTGATGCCCCAGATCTGGGGCCGCTCAGCGAATGTATCGTAGACCTAGATCCAGATTGTTCTTGTGCGCGCATCGTCTTGACCTATGGACCACGGGCGACAGCCCTTGAGTCGCTTTTCGCGGAAATCATTGCTCCCAACGCGGAGCAGGGGGATCAACGTCCTGGCTTTTTCAGCCTGATAAAGAAACGCCTGGCCGCGGCCTACGAGCCTCGCCTGGAAGCGGTCGACCCCAACGATCCTACGAACCGCAAGCACCTCGACCTTAAAGCACTCACTACGTTGATCCGTGGCGGATTCATCAATGCGCAACGGGGCCTAGATGACGATACACACCGAGAGCGCGATGTTCTTGGGAAGGTGGTGGAGGTACTGTTCCAATCGGCATTGACCGACCCCACAGATCCCGAGAAGCGAACCACAGCCGAACAGCTCCATGGCGCAGTGGAGAAGATTCAAAAGGAGCTGCATGACGGTTTCAACGCCGGATTGACCTCGCTGCTCCCTACGTTCGAGCTTTTCGGCTATCCAGGCTTAGATGACCCAGGCCTCACCACCGTGACCACTTTCGATGTCGAGCGCCTGCTTAAAGACCACACGCAGGTCAGATACAGGGGGGTAAACGGCCTGACCCTCCCGGAAAGCTACAACGGACTCGGCGTCCGTAACCTGGTGTACATACTTCTGCAATTACTGAAATTCTTCAGGGAGTTCCAAGCTACGCCGGCAGCAGCAAGCGTACACCTAATCTTCATTGAGGAGCCTGAGGCCCATCTGCATCCGCAAATGCAGGAGGTCTTCATCCGACAATTGCACCTGATCAAGGGCGCGTTCGAGCAGCAACTGAATGACAGCCGTCCTTGGCCAGTGCAGTTTGTAATTTCTACCCACTCTCCGCACATGGCCAACGAAGCGCGCTTCGAAACCATGCGTTACTTTCTCTCTGTGACCGATGAACACGGGATTCGGCAGTCCAAGGTCAAGGACTTGAGGTGGGGTATGGGCGGGGCTCCAGCACCGGACAGAGATTTTCTGTATCAGTACCTGACGCTCACTCGCTGCGACCTTTTCTTTGCGGACAAAGCCATCTTGATCGAGGGAACATCAGAACGATTGCTGCTGCCAACCATGATCGCCAAAACTGATGCAGCTGCGGTCGGTGAGCCTCAGCTGGCAAGTCAGTATTTGACGGTTATGGAGGTTGGCGGCGCATACGCACATCGGTTCCATGACCTTCTTAATTTCCTGGAACTGCGGACGCTGATCGTGACTGACATTGACTCCGTTAAGCCGAACGCAGAGAGAAAACGAAAAGCCTGTCCTGTTGCGGAGGGGCTGTACACGAGCAATGCCTGCCTTAAAGACTGGTTTGAGGCCGAAGTCACTCCTGGCCAACTGCTGGCGAAAACGTCAGCAGAGAAGACCAGAGGATTGAGGCGTATCGCCTACCAAATTCCGGAGGGGAACGAACCCGGGCCTTCAGGCAGAAGCTTTGAGGACGCGTTCATCCTGGCGAACCTTGATCGATTTCAGCTGGGGCAGGGCGATGTGGCATCCCTAGCTTACGAGCATGCGGCGGAGCAGAAAAAGTCAGCTTTTGCGTTGAAATACGCGATCGATGATACGAACTGGAACGTGCCTAGATACATCGCTGAAGGATTGCGTTGGCTCGCAGTCGGGGCGCCGGTCGTTGATACCCAAATGGCTGCTCGGACCATGGCCGCAGTGGTTGAGGCTGTTGGCGAAGCAGTGGCCGCTGAAGGAGGGCAAGGCGATGCGTGACATTCAGGAAAGCCCCGCGGACAGAGCAGGGCGAGAAGCTCTGGAGCGCATGTTCGCTTGTTTGGATGAAGGTCAAAGCTTTCGCCTGGAAGCAGGTGCTGGAGCTGGTAAGACCTATTCGCTGGAGAAGGCACTGAGTCGATTGATTGAGCACCGAGGTCCAGCGTTGATCCGGGAGCGTCAGCAAGTCGCGTGTATCACTTACACAAATGTGGCAAAAGACGAGATCATCTCTCGCTTCCAGGCGCACCCTGCAATTCAAGCCGAGACTGTGCATGGTTTCTGCTGGTCATTGCTCAGAGACTTTCAATCATCACTGAGAGCATTCCTTGGCGCAGAAGCTTTTTGGCAAGATCGCTTTGAAACGGTGGGAGGCGTAGGCAACAGGCGCATCCATTACGAAATGGGTATTCCACGCGTATCGGAGGACGAAGTCTCGATTCGGCACGAAGATGTTCTGACCTTGATGGTTCAGGCGCTTCCGTCTCCGAAGTTTAGGGCCGTATTGACGTCCCGATATCCGATCCTGTTTGTCGACGAGTATCAGGACACGGATGAGCATTTTGTCGGTGCACTGAAATCGTGGTTTCTAGATCGCGGTGAGGGGCCGATGATTGGCCTGTTTGGTGACCATTGGCAAAAAATTTACGATGAGGGCTGCGGCCTGGTAGAGCATGAGGCACTCCAGCCGATCGAAAAAAATGCGAATTTTCGCTCGGCATCGCGGATTGTCGATGTGTTGAATCAGATGCGACCAGGCTTGCAACAGGAGGTAAGAGATCCGGACTTGATCGGTGAAGCCCGGGTGTTCCATACCAATCGCTGGCCTGGAGCACGGCGCACGGGAGCCGGGGGTGGACACTGGACTGGCGACACCAGCCCTGAAGCGGCTCGTGCTTACTTCGAATGCTTGAAAGTTCAGCTAAACGTCGAAGGATGGGACCTCTCTCCCCAGAAGACCAAGATTCTGATTTTGAACCACAGAGGCATTGCTCGTGAGCAGGGGTACTCCTCGATCCCTCCCATTTTTGGACAGTTCAACGATCCCTGGCTGAAGAAGGAAGATCCCCATATCAAGTATCTGGCAGATCAGCTTGAGCCAGCATGTGTCGCATATCAACAGCGTAGATACGGCGCCATGTTTGGGCACCTGGCAAGCGATCGGCCAACGATTCAAAGGCACAGCGACAAAGTCGCTTGGACTGAAGCAATGGAGGCGCTTCTCGAACTGAGGTTGACCGGTACCATCGGCGAGGTGATTGACCACATCATGGCCGTACCGCAGATGCAACTCCCCAATGCGGTGCTACGAAATGAGCAAGGGTTACAGGACGCCGGTGTAGAACCAGGTGAGGACGAGCCGCGCAGGATTACTCAGCTTCGAAAGCTAAGGGAAGTTCCTTACTCGGAGCTGACAGCGCTGGACCAATTCATCGATGGGCATACGCCGTTCGCGACAAAACACGGGGTAAAGGGAGCTGAGTTCGAAAACGTGATCGTTGTGCTGGGCCGAGGCTGGAACCAATATAATTTCGCTGAAATGCTTGAGTGGTTTCAGCCGGGGCCACCGGCGAACAGGCGTGAGAAATTCGAAAGCAATCGTAACCTCTTCTACGTCGCGTGTTCTCGTCCCAAAGTCCGTTTAGCTTTGCTTTTTACTCAACTGCTAAGCCCGGCAGCGCTAGCTCAGATCACAGCCTGGTTCGGCGCTGAGCATGTATTCGAGTTGCCTGCTAACCCTGGTTGAGAATTCTCGTGCAGCTCTCATGGTGTAGGTTAGTCGGCGCATGTCACATCCGACTAACCACCATCCCGTCCTCGTAATCCTTCAGAGCCCTGCTCAACGATTGGTCCAAGGTACTACAGTTAAGCGAAATTTCGCAGTGCTGCGCGTCTTGATGGCCGCTCATGCCCGACTGCTCCCTTTTGGTAAAGGCAGCTTAGTGTCGATAACTGCAATCCTCTAGAAGAGCCTGAAGCTGACCTTAGCGAATGGATGGCAGAATGCCTCAGCGCATTTCATCATCCTGTCAGGTTTTTTCACGGCGGCCGGGAGCCTAGAAACAGGCTGAGGATAATTTTAGAGATAATGAGTCATACCCTGAAGAACAATACCCATTGAATTCAGCCTCTTTCGTGTTGATACGATTCCTGTCTCCGGCACCATTTAAAAGACCTGATTGCCATTTCCCGCGATCAGGCCTCAAGCAAAGCGCACCCCGCCCCAGCCTCCCAGAACTGCACCCACCTTTTTTGTGTCCGCAGTTTCGTGTAATGGCGGCTGTGCGTGGGAGACCTTCGGCTCTGCCGGGTTCCTTTTCCTCGGTTCGCCAACCTGCGTACAGCTGCCACCCTAACCGTTTGGCGACGGTCAGCGTGGTGCATCAACTGAAAAGGACTTCATGCATGCTTACCGCAAGTCCATCCAGGTTCCTCGCATCCGTTCTCCGCCGCCGTTCCTCGCCGGCTCCGCAGCCTCACCGTTTCTCTCCCATATACGATCCATCCCGTCCCACGTGCGCACCAAGGCAGGTGCCGCATGACAGACCTCGAACGCTTATCCACAATCCAAAGCTACGCCTGGACTCTCGAACTGCTCGGCGAAGCATTGGTCCAGCACGACGAGATGCTCGAGTGCGAACATAACCCTCTGCAGGTATTCACCAGGCGATCCGCATCATCAGCCGGCTGGCCAGTGAGCAATGCGGCAAGATGATCGATCCCAACGACGTGTGTGATCCAGCCGATTGAAGCAGGCACCGCTGCCGCCAGCCAAGCGCTGGCGCAGCTGCTAATGTCAGACACCTCAACAATCAAAGCTGAGGTTCAAGATGGTTTCGCACAAGGATGTCATCGCCAGCAACCGTGACGCGTGGAATGCCTCCGCCGACCATCACCGGCGCAGCGCTGAGTGGGCTCGACTAACCGACGCAGTGGCGGACAAGGGCTTTTCCTGCCTCGATTCGACCCTTACTGAACAGTTGAACCAAGTAGGCCTGACGGGAAAGGCCGTCATCCAGTTGGGCTGCAACAATGGCCGCGAAGCACTATCGCTGTTTGCCCTCGGCGCACTGGAAGTGATGGGTGTCGATCAGTCTTCGGAATTTCTCAAGCAGGCGCATGAGCTGGCCGAGAGATCCCATTACTCACCCGAGTTCGTCGAGGCAGACATTCACGAGTTGCCGGCAACGCTCAACGAACGCTTCGATGTCGCCTTGATCACCATCGGTGTTGTGAACTGGATGCCCGACCTCGGTCTGTTCTTCAGCCACGTTGCCAGGACGCTGAAACCGGGCGGGAAGTTGGTGATATACGAGACGCACCCGTTTCTGGAAATGCTCGATCCCGAAGCCAGCGACCCATGGCGCATCAGCACGTCCTACTTCCAGGCCGAGCCGCTGGTCGAGTCCGTCGCAATTGTCTACGAAGGCAAGGGCGAGGCGAACGGGCAGCAGTCTTACTGGCATGTGCACCGGCTGAGCGATCAGCTCATGGGTGTCGTTGGTGCGGGGCTGAGGCTTTGCGCATTCAACGAATACGCGCATTCCAATCGGGAGGATCTTTACGACGTCTACACGCAGGGAGAGGCGCAGATACCCATGTGTTACGCCCTGGTAGCAGAGAAACTGTGAGGCGGCAGGGGGCTGCTATGCAGCCCATCGCCGGCAAGCCAGCTCCCACCGGGCATCCGGTTCAACCCACTGTAATCGCCGCGTTCAACACCAACACCACGATCAAGCCAACCACTGCCACGATGGACTGAACCACCGAGATGGTCTTGGTCGCTTCGCCCATGGTCATGCCGAAGGACTCCTTCACCATCCAGAAGCCTGCATGGTTGGCATAGTTGAAGAACAGCGAACCGCAGCCGATGGACAAGGCCAGCAAAGGCAGGTTGAGGCTAGGGTCTGCACCTGCCAGCGGCGCCAGCAGGCCGGCAGCCCCTACGATACCGACCGTGGCGGAACCGGTAGACACCGAGAGCAACATCGCGATCAGCCACCCCAGAATCAGGGGAGGGAAGGCAGATTGCTGGGTCAGGTGCACAATGGCATCGCCAACCTTGGCGCTGGTCAGCATCTCCTGGAAGGCACCGCCACCGGCAATGATCATGATGATCGAGGCAATCGGCTTGAGGCTTTTGCCCAGCCCATCGCGCAGCTGATCTGCGTCGCCGCCGCGCGCCAGTACCAGGCTCGCACCGGCGAACAGTACGCCAAGCAGCATGGCGATCAGCGGGTTGCCCAGGAAACTGGCCATCTCCAGCAGCGCATTGCCTTTGGGCAGCAGCATCTCGGCGACGGCATGCACCAGCATCAGGATGGCCGGCAGCAATGCGGCCAGCATGCCGACCATTACCCCGGGACGGGGTTGGCCATCGGCTTTTTCAGCCAGTGTGAACTGGTCCAGCAATGCCTGATCGGGCCGCGTGGTCATGCGCGGTGAAATGAACATGCCGTACAGCGGGCCGCCCAGGATCATTGCTGGAATGGCGGCAAGGAAGCCATACAGCATGGTGGGCCCAACCGAGGTCTTGAGCACGGCGATGGCGGTCAGGGGGCCTGGGTGCGGCGGTACCATGCCGTGCATGGCGGCAAGCGCCGAAATGACCGGCACACCTACATACACATACGCCGAGCCTTTGAAGCGCGCCTTGCTTTCCAGTTTGCGCGCCACGCTGAATATCAGCGGCAGCATGATCACCAGGCCGACTTCGAAAAACATGGGGATGCCAATGACGAAGGCAACCAGCATCATGGCCCAAGGGATCATGCGGTCGGAGGTGCGCTTGAGGATGACATCCGCGACTTGTTCCGTGACGCCTGCGTCAGCCAGGATCTTGCCGAGCATCGCACCCAGCGCAATCACCACCCCCACTGCGCCCAGTGTCTTGCCGGCGCCGGTGAGCAGGTGGGCGACGATGCTGCCTGGCGCCATATGCGTCGCGAAGCCCACGCCAATGGACACCACCAGCAAGGCCAGCAGCGGGTGCATTTTCAGGCGCGAAACGATGAGCGCCACCAGCACCAGAACGCTGGCCAGTGCCGTCAGTAATAGCTGTATATCCAAGGGGGTCATTCAAGGAGTCTCGGTTGGGCTGGCGCTAGGGCTGCACTCAGGGTTTGAAGGCGTGACGGGCGTTTCCACGGGGCATGCCCAGGTGGCTGCCGTTGGGGCTGCTGCTACGGTTTCGAGGAAGGGAACGCGGCGTTGCGCTAGCTGCCGCTCACAGGCGGGCGCCTGGTAACGGAAGATGGGCAGCAGGGAGGCGTGGCGCTGAGGCCGGCGGGCGGGGGTGTGGCGACGGGGCACTTGGGCAGCATAGTCATCGGTTGATTCACCTTGTTGTATGGTCATCTATATGAATCTGGCCAAAGTATTTGCGCTGCCGTGGAATACTGTCAAGTGAAGGTCGTCGCATCGTCTTGGGTGGCCATTTAGCCCCGGCAGGCAATACTTCTCTCTATATGCAGGCGTGTTCCTGGTGGCGCGCGCCGCTGGGAGGTGTCTGGTGAACAAATTAACGATTGTGGGTGCCGGCCTGGTCGGTGAGGCGGCGGCGCAGATCATCGCCCGGGATGAGTTGTGCCGTGAGCTGGTGTTGATGGACGTGCAGGGTGAACTGGCGCAGGGCAAGGCGCTGGACGTTTGGCAGGCGGCTGTGGATTCAGGTTCCGATACCCATGTTCACGGCGGGGCCAAAGCCGAGATCCTGGAGGGTTCCGAGCTGGTGGTGATCACGGCGGGCGTGCCGCGCAAGCCCGGCCAGTCGCGGCAGGATGTATTGAGCACCAACCTGCCAATCCTCGACAGCATCATGGCGGATATCAAACACCACGCGCCGACAGCGACGGTGCTGGTGGTGTCCAACCCGGTCGATGTGCTCACCTACCGCGCCTGGCGCGTCAGCGGGCTAGGGCGCGACAAGGTCTTCGGGCAGGCGGGGGTGCTGGATACCGCGCGCATGAAGTGCTTCATCGCCGAGCAAACCGGGTTTTCTGCACGGGATATCACGGCGCTGGTGCTGGGCGGGCATGGCGACAGCATGGTGCCGCTGATGCGCTACTGCCAGATCGGCTCGGTGCCGCTGTCGCACTTTTTGTCCGATGAGCAGATCGAGCAGATTGTCGAGCGCACCCGTAAGGGCGGCGGTGAAATTCTGGGGTTGAAGAAGATGGGGAGCGCCTGCGATGCACCGGGCGTGGCCATTGCGCAGATGGTTGATGCGATCGCCAATGGGCGGAACCGTATTTTGCCGGCGGTGGCGATTCTCGAGGGCGAGTATGGCCGAACGGATATCGCCATGGGTGTGCCCTGTGTATTGGCAGAGAAGGGGCTTGCGCGGGTGATCGAGTTGCCGCTGGATGCGCAGGAACAGGCGATGTTCGATCACTCAGCAGATCAGGTAGTGCGTGATATTGCTGAGATGAAGGCTTTGTGAGCGGGTGTGAAATGCCATATGCCTACGGCACACGCAACCCTTTCACATGACGGGACGCTTGCGTAAACAGTGGTCGGGGGATAAATTCCCTCCATCGCCGAAGCATCGGCGATGCGACCTTGGCCGGTCGGAATCGAAAGGCGCATCAGCGCCCCAGTCTTCATCGCAGGCGCTTTTTTTGTGCCCGCGATGTCGTGTTATGGCGGTGGTGCGCGGGACACCTTCGGGTGTGCCGGGCTCCTTTCGTCCCGGTCGGCCAACCCGCGTACTGCTGCCACCTTAACTTGCTTGGCCGCGAGCGGTGGCAGTTCCACAACGAAAGGAACTCATGCATGACCACCCGAAATCTATTACGGATCCTCGCATCCGCTCTCCGCCGCCGTCCCGCGCCGGCGCCCAAGCCTCACCGTTTCTACCCGATCTACGATCCATCCCGTCCCACCTGCGCACCCAGGCAGGTACCCCATGACTGACCTCGAACGCTTATCCACAATCCAGAGCTACGCGTGGACGCTCGAACTGCTCGGTGAAGCCTTGGTGCAACACGACGAGATGCTTGAGTGCGAACACAACCCGCAGCTGAGCTTTCGAAGCACTGCCGGAATCCATCAGGCCATTCGAATCATCAGTCGGCTGGCCAGTGAGCAGTGTGGGAAGATGACTGAACTCAGCGATCAGCGTGATCTGACCCACTAGTAGAAAGGCTCCATCGCCGGCCGTGACGCTGGCGATGGAGCGCAGAAGTGCGACTAAGGAGTGGCTAACTCTTGAGTCAGCTCAGGATGCTTGAGGATCAAACGCATCAGGCACAACACATCGCCTGGCGGAACGAAGCGGCCTTGTTCCCAATCGCGCAATGTAGCCACCCCGGTGACCTTGCTGATTTCAGCGGGGCTGATGTTGGCTCATTAGCCGCGACGGACATCCTAACTGCGCATGAGTAGACATGGCGGTGTTTGGCTATTTCTTCTTGATTCCTACAAAACTTAAGGACGTTTCCCACGGCCATGAACCTTGCCCTGGGGTGAGCTGTGGGGATAAATTTCCATAGTCGCGGCAAATTCCGTGACCGGGCGTAGGAACCCGTTGGTAAACTTGGCGCACGCATTAGGCGCCCCCTGCACCGCAGCTGGCGCTTTTTTTGTGCCAGTCGTGCTGTGTCATGGCGGCTGTGTGTGGGCAGGCTTCGGCCTGGCCGGGTTTCCAAGTTTCCCGGTATTCCTACCCCATGCACAGCTGCCACCCAATCCCGTAGGAAGGATCGTGGCAGCTCCAACTAAAACTTGGAGTCTCATGCATGCTCACCTTGAACCTAGCGAAGATCCTCGCATCCGCTCTCCGCCGCCGTCCCGCGCCGGCGCCCCAGCCTCACCGTTTCTATCCCATTTACGATCCATCCCGTCCCACCTGCCCACCGCAGCAGGTGCCCCATGACTGACCTCGAACGCTTATCCACAATCCAGAGCTACGCGTGGACGCTCGAACTGCTCGGTGAAGCCTTGGTGCAACACGACGAAATGCTCGAGTGCGAACACAACCCCCAGTTGAGTTTCCGAAACACGGCGGGTATCCACCAGGCGATCCGGATCATCAGTCGACTCGCCAGTGAGCAGTGTGGGAAAACAAGCCTGTTGCAGGGCGAAACTGGCGATGAAAAACGAAGCGGGTGAAGCGGTGTGTAGGCTAGAAACAGGCTACCGAGCAGTGTGGGAAGGCGGCTAGGCTCGGTGGGTGTCTGTGGGATCTTGGGGCTGCTGCGCAGCCCTTTCGCGACGCAAGGCCGCTTGTGGTGGTGGGGTGGTATTACGTGCGTAGTAATGCGGGTATGGCGCGCACGTAGATCAACTCGAAGACCAACTCCACCAACGTCTGGGTGATGACCGCAGCGGCGGCCAGTATGCGCATGTCTTCCGGCAGCGCCAGCGCCAGCGGCAACACCACCAGCGAATTGCGTGTGGCGGCGCTGAAGGTCACGGCGCGTGCTTCTGCCACCGGCAAACGAAACAGTCGCGCCGAAACAACCCCGAGCACCGGGGCCAACAACATGAAGCCGATGTACACCGGAATCACCGGCAGCAAGCGGTCGAAATCGCGTGATACCACGCCAATCTGCGAACCGATCACCGCCACCAGCACCGCTGCCATCGCTGGCACCGGCATCCACGCCCAAGCGTCGTTCCACCCCGAAACCAACCGCGAGCGACGAGCGCCTGCCGAGGTCAGCACGGCGAGGCTCAGCGGCAGTACGATCAGCAGCACGAAGGCTTCCACGAACGGGGCAATGGCCATCGTTACCTGGCTGTCATCGCCGAGTATCAATGCCAGGTAAACCGGCAACAGCACCAATTGCACCAGCAGCAGCACAGGTGTGGCAGCGAGGGTCAGGCGGGAGTCGCCTTTGCCGATGTGGGTGAACACCACCACGTAGTCGATGCAGGGCGTCAGCAGCACCAGCAGTGCGCCGATGAGGATGGCCGGGTGGTCGACCAGGCCTCGGGTGGCCGCCCACACCAGCATGGGGACGAGGACGAAATTGGCGAGCAGCAGTGCGGCGATGAAGCGGCGGTTGCCCCAGCTCTGGCGCAGGTCGAGGAAGGGAATCTGCAGGAACATCGCGTACATCAACACGGCGATGGCCGGTGTGACCAGGGCTTCGAGATGGCGCGCGGTGTCCGCGGCCAGCAGGCCGAAGGCGATGGCGGCGAGTATCGCGGCGAAGTAGATCGGGATCTGCCGGGTTTCGAGTTGGTCTCTGGTCAAAGTGGGGCCTGTGCTCGGGGGTAAAAAGAGGACAGGGTAATACGTGATGTTTGAATTTTCGATTGTTCAGGAGGGGTTGGGGATGGCACGGGCTATGCCCGTGTTCGCGGGCAAGCCCGCTCCTGCAAGGGCAAGGCAGGTTACGCAAATGCGCTTATCAGGGCTTCAGCCAGTCGACGCCACGGGCTTCGATCAGCAGGCTGAGTGTGTCGTGCGGGGCGCCGTCGTAAATGGTCAGAAAGCCGCCTACCGGGTAGAGGTTGTGCAGCGTCAGTGCGCCTCCATTGTCGGTAACCAGCTGGATTTCCCGCTGGTTATCCTCCGACTGCGTCAGGTCGAAGGCCTCGTCGGTTTGCGCATCGGTTACAACCCACAGGGTCGGGTCCTTGTCCTCGATTGGCTGCACATTGACCAGGCCTTCGTCGGTTACGAACACGCCTTCGCCAAAGTGGGCGCCGCTGCGCACATAAATTCGGTAACCACTGTCGCCATGGCGGAAGTAAAGCTTCAGCGGTTCTGGCTGGGCACCTTTGTCGAAGGTGATCAACCCTATCTCCTTACTGTGCCGCCAGTCTTCATCGCTGCCATCCAGCACGGCGAGCGTAAAGGCCCCCTCGATGCTGTGCACCGGCCCGCCTTTGAGTGAGGTAAGGACCACGGGGCCTGTGGTCATGCTGTCGAGTGTATTGATCGGGTTTTCTTCAAATTGTAGCGTGGCGATGAAGGAGTGCGCTACGTGGTCGAACATGGGGATTCTCCGCAGATTCAAGGAGGCCACACGCTAGTTCGATCAGCATGGCCGTCCTATTCGGAAGCGCTTCCGGCCACCCCAAACACGAAAAAGCCCGGCACAAAGGCCGGGCTTTTTCACCTCAGGCTACTGCCAATCAGTTGCCGTATACCGGCAGCTTCTTGCAGATGGCCTTGACCTTTTCACGCACGGCGTCGATGACGGCGTCGTTGTTCAGGTCGGCGAGGATGTCGCAGATCCAGCCAGCCAGCTCTTTGCACTCGGCCTCTTTGAAGCCACGGGTGGTCACGGCTGGGGTGCCGAAACGCAGGCCCGAAGTAACGAACGGGGAGCGTGGGTCGTTCGGTACCGAGTTCTTGTTGACGGTGATGAAGGCTTTGCCCAGTGCGGCGTCAGCATCCTTACCGGAGATTTCCTGCTTGATCAGCGACAGCAGGAACAGGTGGTTCTGGGTGCCGCCGGAAACCACGTCGAAACCACGCTCGATGAACACTTCGGCCATGGCCTGGGCGTTCTTCACCACTTGCTGCTGGTAAGCCTTGAACTCAGGCTGCAGGGCTTCCTTGAAGCAGATGGCCTTGGCCGCGATGACGTGCTCCAGCGGGCCGCCCTGGGCGCCTGGGAAGACGGCCGAGTTCAGCTTCTTCTCGATGTCGGCGTTGGCACGGGCCAGGATCAGGCCGCCACGTGGGCCGCGCAGAGTCTTGTGGGTGGTGGTGGTGACCACGTCGGCGAACGGCACCGGGTTCGGGTACACGCCAGCGGCAACCAGGCCGGCTACGTGGGCCATGTCGACGAACAGGTAGGCACCGACCTTGTCGGCGATTTCGCGGAAGCGAGCGAAGTCGAGTACCTGCGAGTAGGCCGAGAAACCGGCAACGACCATCTTCGGCTTGTGCTCGACAGCCAGGCGCTCGACTTCGTCGTAGTCGATCAGGCCGTTGGCATCGATGCCGTACTGGATGGCGTTGTACAGCTTGCCCGACGAGCTTACCGAAGCACCGTGGGTCAGGTGGCCACCGTGGGCCAGGCTCATGCCCAGGATGGTGTCACCGGCCGACAGCAGGGCCAGGTAGACAGCGGCGTTGGCCTGGGAGCCGGCGTGCGGCTGGACGTTGGCGTAGTCGGCGCCGAACAGCTCTTTGGCGCGGTCGATGGCCAGTTGCTCGACCACGTCGACGTACTCGCAACCACCGTAGTAGCGCTTGCCTGGGTAGCCTTCGGCGTACTTGTTGGTCAGGACCGAACCCTGAGCTTCCATGACCGCTGGGCTGGTGTAGTTTTCCGAAGCGATCAGCTCGATATGCTCTTCCTGGCGCAGAGCTTCTTGTTGCATGGCTTCGAAGAGCTCGGCGTCGTACTTGGCAATGGTCAAATCACGGCTGAACATAACGGTCCTCAAGGATCGGGCTGAATTGGGGGGGCATTCTAACCGATTGATTCGCGCCTGGCATATGAAGTGGCGTCAAGTCGCGGACCAATGGCCTTCATGTTGCATCCCGCGCCGTTTCTGGGCCGGCTGGGGTGCGGAGTTGACCTTCAGGTCCGTTTTTCGACGCCGATATCCAACCGCAGCAGTGCATCTGTAGGAGCGGGTTTACCCGCGAAGCAGGCGACGCGGTGGATGGCACCGGCTTTGCCGGTATCGCGGGTAAACCCGCTCCTACAGGGGGGCGGCGTTCGGTGCAGATCACTGGAACATGAACAACGTCTCGTTGGCGAACTGCGCCTCGAACTGGTTGGCCGGCATGGGCCGCCCGAACAGGTAGCCCTGCACTTCGTCGCAACCATGTTCGCGCAGGAATTCCAGCTGCTCGTGGGTCTCCACACCCTCGGCGATCACCGCCAGGTTCAGGCTGTGGGCCATGGCGATGATCGCGCGGGCGATCTGCGCGTCCTGCTCGCCCTCGGGCAGGCCGTCGACGAAGGTGCGGTCGATCTTCAGCACGTCGATGGGGAACTGCTTGAGGTAGTTCAGCGATGAGTAGCCGGTGCCGAAGTCGTCGACCGCGATGCTCAGGCCCAGCACCTTCAAGCCATCGAGAATCTGCATCGCTTCGTTCACATCGCGCATCAGGATACTTTCGGTCAGCTCCAGTTCGAGGCAGGCGGGCGGCAGGCCGGTTTCTTCGAGAATCGTGGCGATGCGGTTGCCCAACTGGCCGTCGGAGAACTGCCGCGCCGAGATGTTCACCGACACTTTGGGCACGCGCACCTTGGCCTTGTGCCAGGCCTTGAGCTGGCGGCAGGCCTCGCGCAGTACCCAGTCGCCAACATCCACCACCAGCCCCAGCTCTTCGATCACCGGTATGAAGTCGCCCGGCGGCACCAGGCCGCGGGTCGGGTGGCGCCAGCGCAGCAGCGCCTCGGCACCGGTCAGGCGCTTGCCGTCACCGCTGAACTGCGGCTGGTAGTAGAGGATGAACTCGTTCTGCTCCAGCGCGTGGCGCAGGTCGCTTTCCAGCTCCAGGCGCTCCAGGGCGCTGGCGTTCATCTCGGCCTGGTAGAACTGGAAGTTGTTCTTGCCGCGCTCCTTGGCGTGGTACATGGCAGTGTCGGCGTTCTTCATCAGCTGGCTCAGCTCGCTGCCGTCCTGCGGGCTGAGGGCGATGCCGATACTGGCGGTGACGAAGAACTCGCGGCCCTCCAGCACGAACGGCCGTACCAGGCTGGCGAGGATGTTCTCGGCCACGTGAATGGCGCGATTGAGCGCCATCTCGCGGGTGGCGCGCGATTGCAGCAGCAGGGTGAATTCGTCGCCGCCCATGCGTGCCACGGTGTCGTCGTCGTCGACGCAGGCCAGCAGGCGCAGGGCCATGTCCTTGAGCATGCGGTCGCCCGCGGCGTGGCCGAGGGAGTCATTGATCGGCTTGAAGCGGTCGAGGTCGAGGAACATCAGCACCACCCACGACTTCTGCCGTTCGGCCTGCTGCAGCGCGGTGTGCAGGCGGTCCTGGAACAGCGTGCGGTTGGGCAGGTGGGTCAGGGCGTCGTAGTAGGCCAGGCGGTGGATGCGTTGCTCGCTGGCCTTGCGCTCGCTGATGTCGGTAAAGAAGCACACGTAGCTGGCCAGGTCGCCTTCGTCGTCAAGCACCGCAGTAATGCCGACCCAGGCCGGGTAGCGCTCGCCATCGCGGCGCTTGAGCCATACTTCGCCTTCCCAGCTGCCGCGCTGGTGCAGCTGCTTGAGCACGTAGCGCAGGTGGCCTTCCTGTTGTTCGTCGACGGTGAGCATGCCGGGCAGTTGGTCGAGCACGTCGCTGACCGCGTAGCCGCTGACCCTGCTGAACGCTTCGTTGGCCTGCACGATGTACCCGGCCGGGTCGGTGATGAGGATGGCCGAGGTGGAGTGCTCGAACACCGTCGCGGCCATGCGCAGGTCTTTTTCCGCGCGGCGTTGCTGGCTGATGTCGCGGCCTACGCCCAGCACGCCCTCGAAGCGCTCGTGGTCGTCCCACACCAGCACCAGGCGCAGCTCGATGGGGATCTTGCGGCCATCGGCACGCAGGCAGTCGAACAGGAACAGCTGGGTCGGCAGCTGGCTGCGCAGTTGGGCCAGTTGCTCCCTGTCGCCCATGGCTTTGCTGACCCGCTCCATCAGGCTGTAGATGCCGGTGAGCTGGGACGGGTTGGCGACGATCGACTGCCAGCCGTTTTCGAAGATCCAGTCGGCCTGGTAGCCCAGCACGGCTTGCACCGAGGGGCTGACGTAATTGAGCTGCAGGCGGCTGTTGGTGGAGAAGATCACATCGCTGATGCTTTCGGCGAGCATGCGGTAGCGCTGTTCGCTGTCACGCAGCGACTGGCTGGCCTCGATCTGCACGGTGACGTCCTTGCCCACCCCGATGATGCGCGTAACCAGGCCATCGCCGTCGCGGGTCAGCACCTGTTCACGGATGTCGTAGCAGCGCCAGCCGCCGTCGCGGTGGCGAAAGCGCAGCTGGCAATGCAGCGGTTGGCCGTGGCCGTTGTCGCGCTGCTGCTGGCGCAGGGCCTGGTAATGCGCGGCGTCTTCGGGGTGCAGCAACAGCTCCCAGAAGCGGTCGCCCATCTGCGCCAGCTCGGTGCGGTTGTAGCCCAGGGTCTGGCCGAGATGGCGGTTGCTGAAGATCATCCGCTGGCTGAGCACGTCCTGCACATACAGCTGGTCGGGCACTCTACGCACCACGTCCGACCAGAAGCTTTCGCGCTCCAGCAGCGACAACTCCACCTGCTTGCGGCTGGTGATGTCGCTGATGCTGAGTATCACTGCTTGGTAGTCGCGGCGCTGCGTGGGCAGGCGCGCCATCAGCCACAGGTGCAGCTCGCCGCCCAGCGGGGCGGGCAGGCGGACTTCCAGTTCGAGCAACGGGCGCTGTTCGATCAGCGCGTCGATCAGTTGCATGCCAATGCTGTCCCGGCCGTCGCCGCTGCCGGCGATCAGGCGTTGCCAGGCGCCCTCGTGGCATTGGACATTGAGCAGCTGGCGCGCCACCTGGTTGATCTCGGTGATCTTCAGTTCCTGCAGCAGTGAACGGCGCAGGTCAGGGTCCAGCGCCAGGCTTTGCTTGAGCGCGGCGAGGTTGCGCAGGTGGTAGCGGTCGAGCTGGCCGGGCAGGCTGGAGAGGTCGAGCACGCACAGGGCCACGCCGGTGCCCTCGAAGATTTCGTGGTAGCGCCGGCGGTCTTCCTGCAGGGCGCGCTGGCGGCGGCGCATGTTGATCAGCGCCAGCACCGGCAGCAGGGCGCAGAACAACGCCAGCAGCACCTTGCCGAGCAGCGCCGGCAGCAGCTTGTGCTGGGCCAGGCTTGCATCGTACAGCCCACGCAATTGCCAGGCGCTGTTGTCGATGAACGCCAGCATCACGCTTTGCAGGGGCTCGCCGCTGGTCTGTGCGGGTGCATGGCGTTCCAGCACGTTGCCACTGCGGCTGTTTTCCAGCAGCCACAGCGGATGGCCGGGGCCGTCCAGGTGCACGGTGAGGGCGCGGTAATAGTCAGCGGTAAGGCGCAACAGCCAGTAGCCGCGGTCCTGCTCGGTGGCCTGGCGCAATAGCAGGTAGACGGTGCGGTTGTCTGCCGAATTGGAGAAGAAGTAGGGGCGCCCCTGGTTCAGCGTGACCAGCTCGTCAATCAGCTGACGGTCGGGGCTGCCGGCCAGGCTGTCGCCCAGCAACTGGCCACTGTGGTCCAGCCAGGCCATGTCGCGCAGGGTTGGCAGCCGTTCGCGCAAGGTGCCGAGCAGGCTGGGCAGGGCGGCGGGCGTCGGCGCTTTGACGTAGGGCTGGACCACATTCAGCGCCTGCTGGGCCTTGAGCGCCATGTTCAGGCCCAGGTGGTCGGCCAGTTCGGCACTCGCATCGAGGTGCTGCTGGCGTTGGTCGGCCTGGGTGTGGCGGAACTGCGCGAACAGTTGCCAAAGCAGCAAACTCAGCAGCACCAAGGCCAGCATGGCCAGCGCACCCTTGAGCGAACCGCGCAGCGAAGCACGCGGGTGCGGTAAGGCGGGGCGCAGCGGAGACGGATGATTGAGATTGGTCAAGCGTTGATCCTGCTACTGGGCTGGCGATGGCAGGGATTGATCATGCACGGTGTATGCCGGTGCTGCTGTGGCCGGACCGCGGTGGCGCACTATAAGGCCGGACACCTGAAACCGGCTAGCATGCCTGTCATTGTGGCAAAGTGCCAGCTGCGCTTCGAGGTGCCGATGGTCGTGGTGAAGGCTGGCGGTTCGGCAAGGCCTTGCTTCCTGTGCGAGAATGCCGGCCGCTTCAAATGACAACGCATCGGAGATGTTCGGTTTTGGTTACTCACTTTTCCACCAATGGCCTCGATTCCGCCTGCGGGCGCAGCAGTCAGACCCTTGTCAGCACTGCCGTGACCGAGGACGTATCCTGCAAGTCGTGCCAGCGTTCGCTGGTCAAACCGGAGGCTTCGGCCGCCAAGAACAAGACGCCGTCGCTGGCCGAACTGCGCAAGACCGCCAAGGCGGCTGCAGCACCGGTTGAGGTTGTGGCTGCGGCCAAGCCTGCGGCGAAGGTCGTCAGCACCACGCCAGCCAGCAAGCCTGCCGCCCAGCCGGCCAAGGTTGCCGAGCAGCCTGCCCGCAGCGGTGGCTTCACCGTCAAATCCGCCTGGGCCGCGCGCCTGGCGGAGCAGGGCGACCGTTGCCGGTTGCCGCGTGGCAAGGCCAAACAGCGTCACGTCTGATTTTTTGTGTGGCCAGTACTGGCCTCATCGCCGGCAAGCCGGCTCCCACAGGGTCACCACCACAGGCCCGTGGGGGGCGGCTGGCGATGGGCTGCACAGCGGCCCCAATTCGCCCCACCATCCGGCCACCCTGTGCAACGCCGCGCGTTGGCGTAGAATGGTCGACTTTGTTCAATGACACCCCGTAAACACATCCCCCTGGCCACCTGGCTGGGCGATCGTCGATGTCTTTACCTATCTGATTAGAGGGCTTGGTTTTGGCTCAATACGTCTACACCATGCATCGGCTGAGCAAAGTCGTGCCGCCGAAGCGGGAAATTCTCAAGAATATTTCCCTGTCGTTCTTCCCGGGCGCCAAGATCGGCGTACTCGGCCTGAACGGCGCGGGTAAATCGACCCTGCTGCGGATCATGGCGGGCGTCGACAAGGAATTCGACGGCGAAGCCCGTCCGATGCCCGACATCAACGTGGGTTACCTGCCGCAGGAACCGCAACTGGACCCGACCAAGACTGTGCGTGAAGTGGTCGAGGAAGCGGTCAGCGTGATCAAGGACGCCCAGGCTCGCCTGGACGAGGTCTACGCCGCCTACGCCGAACCCGACGCCGACTTCGACAAGCTGGCCGCCGAACAGGCCAAGCTCGAGTCGATCCTGCAGGCAGCCGACGGCCACAACCTCGAACGCCAGCTGGACGTCGCCGCCGACGCCTTGCGCCTGCCGGCCTGGGACGCAAAAATCGAACACCTGTCCGGTGGTGAGAAGCGCCGTGTGGCCCTGTGCCGCCTGCTGCTGTCGGCTCCCGACATGCTGCTGCTCGACGAACCGACCAACCACCTGGACGCCGACTCGGTGGCCTGGCTGGAGCGCTTCCTGCACGACTTCCCGGGCACCGTGGTTGCGATTACCCACGACCGTTACTTCCTCGACAACGTTGCCGGCTGGATCCTTGAACTGGACCGCGGCGCCGGTATCCCGTACGAAGGTAACTACTCGGGCTGGCTGGAGGCCAAGTCGGACCGTCTGGCGCAAGAGTCCAAGCAGCAGAGCGCCCACGAGAAGGCCATGAAAGAGGAGCTGGAGTGGGTGCGCAAAGGCGCCAAGGCCCGCCAGTCCAAGTCCAAGGCCCGTCTGCAGCGTTTCGAAGAAATGCAGTCGCAGGAATTCCAGAAGCGCAGCGAGACCAACGAGATCTACATCCCGGCCGGCCCGCGCCTGGGCGACAAGGTCATCGAGTTCAAGAACGTCTCCAAAGGCTATGGCGACCGCGTGCTGATCGACAACCTGTCGTTCGCCATGCCCAAGGGCGCTATCGTGGGTGTTATCGGCGGTAACGGTGCCGGTAAGTCGACCCTGTTCCGCATGCTGATGGGCAAGGAACAGCCGGATTCGGGCAGCATCGAGATTGGTGAAACCGTACAGCTGGCCTGTGTGGACCAGAGCCGCGAAGACCTGGACGGCGGCAAGACCGTGTTCCAGCAGGTTTCCGACGGTTCCGACATGATCAAGATCGGCAACTACGAGATTCCGTCGCGCACCTACGTTGGCCGTTTCAACTTCAAGGGCGGCGACCAGCAGAAGTTCGTCAAGGACCTGTCCGGTGGTGAGCGTGGCCGTCTGCACCTGGCCCTGACCCTGAAGGAGGGCGGCAACGTCCTGCTGCTCGACGAACCGTCCAACGACCTTGACGTCGAAACCCTGCGTTCGCTGGAAGAAGCCCTGTTGGACTTCCCAGGCGCCGCGATCGTGATTTCCCACGACCGTTGGTTCCTGGACCGTGTGGCCACTCACATCCTGGCGTACGAAGACGACTCGAACGTGATGTTCTTCGAGGGCAACTACACCGAGTACGAAGCCGACCGCAAGAAGCGCCTGGGCGATGCTGCTGCCCAGCCGCACCGTGTACGGCACAAGAAGCTGGCGCAGTAAGCCGGTTTCAGTTGCACAAGAATGGGGCCCTTGGTGGCCCCATTTTTGTGCTTGGGATAATTCGGGTTGGGCCTATCGCGGGCAAGCCCGCTCCTACAAGGGCCGCGCAATGCCAGGGTCAAGGAGGGCCTTTGTGGGGGCGGCCTTGTCCGCGATAGGTCGGCATTTTGTATACACTTATATAAAACGCACCAAATAATTTCATAAAAACGACATTTCGCCCTATTCCAGTGCGATTGCTTCTTGGTACATTCGGGAAAAAACCAATAAGTCCAATCCCTCTTGGTGAGACGTCTACCATGATCGAATCCGTCGACAACTTCCTCGCGCGCCTGAAGCAACGCGACCCGGCCCAGCCCGAATTCCACCAGGCGGTGGAAGAAGTTTTGCGCAGCCTCTGGCCGTTCCTCGAAGCCAATCCCCACTACCTGCAAGCCGGCATCCTCGAGCGCATGGTCGAGCCTGAGCGCGCCGTGCTGTTCCGTGTGTCCTGGGTGGACGACCAGGGCAAGGTTCAGGTCAACCGCGGCTACCGTATCCAGATGAGCAGCGCCATCGGCCCGTACAAGGGCGGCCTGCGCTTCCACCCGTCGGTGAACCTGGGCGTGCTCAAGTTCCTGGCCTTCGAGCAGGTGTTCAAGAACTCCCTCACCTCGCTGCCCATGGGCGGCGGCAAAGGCGGTTCGGACTTCGACCCGAAGGGCAAGAGCGACGCCGAAGTCATGCGCTTCTGCCAGGCGTTCATGAGCGAGCTGTACCGCCACATCGGCGCCGACTGCGACGTACCGGCCGGTGACATCGGCGTCGGTGCCCGCGAGATCGGCTTCATGTTCGGCCAGTACAAGCGCCTGGCCAACCAGTTCACCTCGGTGCTGACCGGCAAGGGCATGACCTACGGCGGCAGCCTGATCCGCCCTGAAGCCACCGGCTACGGCTGCGTGTACTTCGCCGAAGAAATGCTCAAGCGTCGCGACCTGCGCATCGACGGCCGCCGCGTGGCCATCTCCGGTTCCGGCAACGTGGCCCAGTATGCTGCGCGCAAGGTCATGGACCTGGGTGGCAAGGTCATCTCGCTGTCCGATTCGGAAGGCACCCTGTACGCCGAAGCCGGCCTTACCGACGCCCAGTGGGATGCGGTGATGGAGCTGAAGAACGTCAAGCGTGGCCGCATCAGCGAACTGGCTGCACAGTTCGGCCTGGAGTTCCGCAAGGGCCAGACCCCATGGACGCTGCCGTGCGACATCGCCCTGCCGTGCGCCACGCAGAACGAGCTGGACGCCGAAGACGCCCGCACCCTGCTGCGCAACGGCTGCATCTGCGTAGCCGAGGGCGCCAACATGCCGACCACTCTGGAGGCTGTGGATATCTTCATTGATGCCGGCATCCTGTATGCACCGGGCAAGGCCTCCAACGCCGGCGGCGTGGCCGTGTCGGGGCTGGAAATGTCGCAGAACGCCATGCGCCTGCTGTGGACCGCCGGTGAAGTGGACAGCAAACTGCACAACATCATGCAGTCGATTCACCATGCTTGCGTGCACTACGGTGAAGAGGCCGATGGCAAGATCAACTACGTGAAAGGCGCCAACATTGCCGGCTTCGTGAAAGTTGCCGATGCCATGCTGGCGCAAGGCGTGGTCTGATTTTGAAGTCTGGGGCTGCTTTGCAGCCCAATCGCCGGCAAGCCAGCTCCTACAGTCCCTGTGGGAGCCGGCTTGCCGGCGATTGGGGCGCGCAGCGGCCCTGATGTTTTTCAAGCCTCGCTAACGATCTCAATGATCTCGATCATCTGATCCCCCACCGGCCGCCGCCACACCACCTCGTCCCCCGGCGCCGCGCCCAACAACGCCCGCCCCAGCGGCGATGCCCAATTGATCAGCCCCCGGCTGGCATCGGCTTCATCTTCCCCAACCAGTTGCACCCGCTGCTCCTGGCCCTGCTCATCGCTAAACCTCACCCGGCTGCCAATCTGCACCTTGCTGTTCGAGGTAGCGGCAGGCACCACCTGCGCGCTCTGCACCCTGGCGCTGAAGTAACGCAAATCACGTTCGGTATCCGCCAGGCGCTGCTTGTCACCGCGTTCGCCCTGGGCCTGCAGCTCGGCTCGCAGGGCATTGAGTTCGGCGACGCGCTGCTGCAGCTGGCGCAGGCCACTGGCGGTAACGTAATTGGGCTGGTCGCTGACACGCCGCTCCACCGGCTGGTCGGCCTGGGCGGCGGCCTGGTCCTCGTTGACGAATGCTCGGCTCATGCTGGGGCCTCCTTTTGCTGGAGACCATGGTGGCAGGTTGCGGGTTTCAAAGGATGTCCGTTTGCGACTCAGTCGTGGCGGTAGGCCCGCGCGGCGCCGCGGTCCTTTTCCTGCTGCCACTCGCGGTCGCGATCGTCCCAGAAGCGCTCGTGGTACTGGCGCTGCTCTTCGCTGTTCTGCATCGCATGGCACTGGCGAAAGCCGTCGTCCCAGCCGCTTTCGTACTGGCGGTTGTGCAGGTAACGCGGCACGTCCTTGCGAAAGTTGCCCACCATCAGCCCGGCCGCCTGGCGGCCGCTGCTGCAGCCGTCCTGGTAACCGTCGGCGTAGGCAGGGGGATAGCCGCTCTGGACCATCTGCTCGTGAGTGGTTTCGCAACCGGAAAGCAACAATGCGATGCACACGCCAAACCAGTACCGCGACATGGCCACAAGACCCTCGGAATGATGCTGAAAAGTCTAGGTGGCCAGTTGTCGAGGCGCTGTCAAAACAGTGTCAAAGAGTCGGTTGGTTCACAGTGTCTAGTGGAGGCTTTGCCGGCCCTATCGCCGGCAAGGCTGTGGCGTACCTGTGGGAGCCGGCTTGCCGGCGATAGGGCCAGTACAGTCAATAGTGATACCACTTCAGCTCGAGCATCACTTCGTTCTGCGCCGTAGCCAGGTGGCTGAACTCCCGTGAAGCACTCAACCTCAACCCCAGGTTCTGGCTGATCTCCCACTGCTGGTTCAGGCTCACGCTGCGGCGCACCTCGCCATTGGTAAAGTAATCGCCCTTGGCCTCCAGCGTCATGTTGCCCAGGCCGTTGCGCCACAGCAGCCCGCCGTTGAACCCCGCCGCCGGGGCGATGAACTGGGCGAAGTCGTTGTGGTGCTCGACCCGCACGGTGCCCAAGGCAAAGCCCAGCAGCCCGTCGGCCAGTTGCCAGGTGCCGCCGGCACCACCGTTCACATGGCTGACCAGCACCTCGTCGTCATGCTTGCCCGGCACCCGCTCCAGGCCACCGGTAACCTGCCACGACCAGGGTTTGAGTAGTTCGTTACGCGGTGTCAGCGAGCGAATGGTCGCCAAGTCCAGCTGTTGCACCTGCCAGTCGTTGCCTTCGTACTGGCGCACCTTGAGCTGCAGAATCTCGATCTGCGCCCCGAGTGGGAAGCCGTAGGCGTTGTCGTTGAGGTCGTGATAGGCCATGCGCAGCCCGTATTCGGCGTAGGCGCGGTCTTCACGGGTGCCGACGCCAAGCTGCCAGGTGCGCGAGTCGTGGCCGTCCTCGGGCAAGCCTGGGCGTTCGATCTGCAGCGGCGGTGGCGGGTTGCGGTTGATCGCCCGCAGCAGCTCGAAGCTGCGCGTGGCCTGGCCCGGGTCGCGTTGCTGGCCGTTGGCGCGGTAGCGCTCCAGGCGGTAGGCGGCATCCTGTACCAGCGCCTGGCGGTCACGGGGCAGGGCGGTGAACGCGGGGCTTTGCAGCTGCGCGGTGTCGGCGCTCACGGCCAGTACCTGGCGCTTTTCGTCATGGTCCAGCGGCTCGGCGCGGGCCAGTAACTCACGTTCGCGCGAAGGGCGGTAGGTTTCGCTGGCGACCAGGCCGGATTGCTTGACGGCCTTGACCGTGTCGGTGGGGATCGCGGTCAGCGGGAACTGCGAGGTCAGATCAAGGCTCGGCCGGGCCACCTGCAGCAGCTCAAGCAGGCGATAGGAGCAGTTCTCGTCGAAGAAGAAATAATCGAACTGGACCTGCTTGAGCTCCCAGACGTGCTCGACCATTCGCCCGGTCTCTTCCGGCGTCAGGTCCAGCTGGTATTCCCACAGGTCGCGGTTTTCCAGGCTGCGGTATTCGGACAGCTTCTCCTGGTAGGGCATCAGCGCAAACAGGCCGGGATAACCGCCCATCAGGCCTTTCCAGGCATACAGGATGCTGTTGTCGCTGCCCTCGATATAGGCGCCGAAGTTGATGGCGTAGCTCAGCAGCGTGGTGTCGTCGCTGCGGGTATTGGACTGGTCGATGCGCAGCAAGGTATGGCCGAACATCGACGATGGACTGTTCAGGTAAGCGGCCGGGAAGATCAGCGCCGCGCTGTGCGGGTCGATCGACTGGTACCAGGTCTTGAACTCCTGGCAGTCCGGTTGCGGCAGGCCTTGCAGGCCGAGTTGCTCACGCAGCCAGCGGGTGCGCGCGGGGAATACGCACTGGGCATGCTTGTCGCCCAGGCTGGCCGGGGCGTACAGCGCCTGTACGGTGGCGCGCAGTTCCTGGTCCGGGTGGTGTGCACCGTCCTCGGCGAGGAAGAACTTGCGGTCGTCGACATAGCTGCGCCAGCCGCCGAGCTTGGCGGTTTCGTAATGGCCCAGGGCGATCCAGTAGGGGGTGTTGGCCAGTTGCTGGAGGCGGCCTTCATCCAGCGCAGGTGCGGCATGAACAGGGGCGCAGGCACACAGCGCCAGGTAAGCGAGGCGTTTGAGCATGTCGGGCAACTACTTCTTAACGATGCCGATAGAAAGGCGAAAACCCGCCCCGTGATGGGGCGGGAGCAGCCGCGCTTAAGCTTCGGTTGCGTACTTGGCCAGGCGTGGGTCGTTTTTCAGGACGGCCAGGGTGTTGGTGTGGACAGTTTCGGCAGTCACGTCGGCGCTGCTGAAGATCTGGTTGAAGTGCTGGTGGGCGACCGAGTTGAAGTAGCCGCGGTCTTCCGGCGCCACGCCCAGTACCACCGCGTAGGTGGTGAGCGCTTCGCCTTGGCCCATGGCCATGTCTTCGGACAGCTCGTTCATCATGCCATTCATGGCGAACCAGGACTTGCCGCCATAGGTCAGCGAAGCCTTGGTGGAGCAGCCGTTGGTGCCGGAGGTCATGCCGAAGGTGGCGTTGCCGGAGGTGCCGTTGGTGGTGGAGGCCAGGAAGTGAGCCGGGGTGCCGCGCTGGCCTTCGAACAGCATGTTGCCCCAGCCGCAGTTCGGGCCACCTGGCGCTTCGGCCATGGCGTTGAGGGAAACCACGGTGAACAGAGTACCCAGAAGAATCCGTTTCATAGCATTTGTTCTCTATTTGTCTTAACCAAGGGTCAGGTTTCTGGCAACTCGGTTGCCAAGTCGGGAAAGCGTTTCACCCACCCGCGCAGCTTGGAGTTTAGGCACGATCTAAAGGTTGCGTTGTTGATTGCGAAAAATTTGCTTGTGCATCAAGCGACCCGCCTGCGACATAAAGTCCCGAGGAGCCTTGCAAGGCGCGCGCGGGCAGCGCCAGAATGCTGCGTATCTGCCCGCCGAAGTAAGGAAACCCAATGCCCGATCCTGTCGCTGCGCGCCTGCGTCTCGCGCCTGAAGCTTTGACCAGGCGTTTTTCCCCCGAGCAGTTTGCCTTTGCCACCACCGACGATCTGGAGCCGTTTCGCGGAGTCCTGGGCCAGGAACGTGCTGTCGAGGCCCTGCAGTTCGGCGTGGCCATGCCACGCCCGGGTTACAACGTGTATGTGATGGGTGAGCCTGGCACCGGGCGCTTCTCGTTCGTCAAGCGCTACCTCAAGGCCGAGGGCAAGCGCCAGCAGACCCCGGCCGACTGGGTTTACGTCAACCACTTCGATGACACCCGCGAGCCGCGTGCCCTGGAGCTGCCGTCGGGCAGCGCCGCTGAATTCATCAGCGACATGGGTGGCCTGATCGACAACCTGCTGGCGACCTTCCCGGCGGTGTTCGAGCACCCGTCCTACCAGCAGAAGAAGGGCGCCATCGACCGCGCCTTCAACCAGCGTTACGACCGCGCCCTGGATGTGATCGAGCGCGCCTCGCTGGAAAAGGACGTGGCCCTGTACCGCGACGCCAGCAACGTGGCCTTCACCCCGATGGCCGACGGCAAGGCGCTGGACGAGGCGGAATTCGCCCAGCTGCCGGACGAAGTCCGCGAGCAGTTCCACGAGGACATCGCCTTCCTCGAGGAGCGCCTCAACGAAGAACTGGCCAGCCTGCCGCAGTGGAAGCGCGAGTCGAACAACCAGCTGCGCCAGCTCAACGAAGAAACCATCACCCTGGCACTGCAGCCATTGCTGGCGCCGCTGTCGGAAAAGTACGCCGAAAACGCGGCGGTGTGCGCCTATCTGCAATCGGTACAGGTGAACCTGCTGCGCACCGTGGTAGAGCAACTGGTCGATGACAGCAAGGCCGACGCCGTGGCGCGCAAGCTGCTCGAAGAGCAGTACGCGCCAAGCCTGGTGGTTGGCCATCACGCTGCCGGCGGTGCACCGGTGGTGTTCGAGCCGCACCCGACCTATGACAACCTGTTCGGGCGCATTGAATACAGCACTGACCAGGGCGCCCTGTACACCTCGTACCGCCAGCTGCGCCCCGGCGCGCTGCACCGTGCCAATGGCGGTTTTCTGATCCTCGAAGCCGAGAAGATGCTTGGTGAGCCGTTCGTCTGGGATGCGCTCAAGCGCGCCCTGCAGTCGCGCAAGCTGAAGATGGAGTCGCCGATCGGCGAACTGGGCCGCGTTGCCAGCGTCAGCCTGCAGCCGCAGATGATTCCGCTCAACGTCAAGCTGGTGATCATCGGCTCGCGCCAGCTGTACTACGCGCTGCAGGATCATGATTCGGACTTCCAGGAAATGTTCCGGGTGCTGGTCGACTTCGACGAAGACATGCCGATGGTCGACGAGAACCTGGAGCAGTTCGCCCAGCTGTTGCGCACGCGTACCAACGAGGAAGGCATGGCGCCGCTGACCAGCGATGCGGTGGCGCGCCTGGCCACTTACAGCGCACGCCTGGCGGAAAACCAGTCGCGCCTGTCGGCGCGTATCGGCGACCTGTTCCAGTTGGTCAGCGAGGCCGATTTCATCCGCCAGCTGGCCAGTGACGCGATGACTGACGCCGGGCACATAGAACGTGCGCTCAAGGCCAAGGCCACCCGCACTGGGCGCGTCTCGCAGCGGGTGCTCGACGACATGCTTGCCGGCATCATCCTGATCGACACCGAAGGCGCGGCCATCGGCAAGTGCAACGGCCTGACCGTGCTGGAAGTGGGCGACTCGGCGTTCGGCATGCCGGCGCGTATTTCCGCCACGGTGTACCCGGGCGGCAGCGGCATCGTCGACATCGAGCGTGAGGTCAACCTGGGCCAGCCGATCCACTCCAAAGGGGTGATGATCCTTACCGGTTACCTCGGTAGCCGCTACGCCCAGGAATTCCCGCTGGCGATTTCGGCGAGCATCGCGCTGGAGCAGTCCTACGGCTATGTGGACGGTGACAGTGCGTCGCTGGGCGAGGCGTGCACGCTGATCTCGGCGCTGTCGCGCACACCGCTCAAGCAGTGCTTTGCCATCACCGGCTCGATCAACCAGTTCGGTGAAGTGCAGGCAGTGGGTGGGGTCAACGAGAAGATCGAAGGCTTCTTCCGCCTGTGTGAAGCCCGTGGCCTGACCGGCGAGCAAGGGGTGATCATCCCGCGCGCCAACGTCGCCACGCTGATGCTCGACGAGCGCGTGCTGCAGGCGGTCGAGAACGGCATGTTCCATGTCTATGCGGTCAGCCAGGCCGATGAGGCGCTGAGCTTGCTGGTGGGCGAGGAGGCCGGCGTGCTGAACGACGAGGGCCTGTTCACCGAAGGCAGCGTCAATGCCCGGGTGGTCGAGCGCCTGCGGGAAATTGCCGAGATGATCAGCGAGGAAGACATCGAGAAGGCGGAAAAGGAACGCCTGGAAGAGGTCATTGCCCAGGCCAAACCGGCCTGAGTCAATAAATCGGCGCTGGCGGCCATGTGCTACCGTTCAGCGCCGGTTTTCCATCTTTTTACAGCATTATTCTATGCTGGAACTTAAGGACGGCAGCAGGGTTCAGGATGGAGACAGCCCGAACGTTTCGGGCTGAACAGGGCTTATTGGAGGGGGACGCTGCCATGCGCAACCTCAGCCTTACTCGCCAGTGCCTGGGCCTGGTGACCCGTATCGAATGCAGCATTCGTCCGCTGGCCGGCGACAACGGCATGTGGACCTTGCTGTTCGCCGCCGGCATGGCCGGTGAGCAACCCTCTGCCATCAAGGCCCAGGGGCCTTTCCATGGCCCGCTGGTGGCCGAGTCCGTGCTCAATGCCATCGTCGACAGCCTGACCCTGCATGGCTACCAGGTGGCCGAGGATCCGCAGATCTGGTGCCTGCACTTGCAGGCGCAACTACGACGGATCAACGGCGAGCGTTGCCGCAACCTTGGGGATTACCAGTTCCACCCCGAGACCTGAGAGCCTTCAGTCGCCTCACCGCCGACAAGCCGGCCCTCAGAGACGATGCAGGCCATGTGGGAGCCGGCTTGCCGGCGATTGGGCTGCGCAGCGGCCCGCCTTTCAAGCAGGCTTTTGCTGTAACAGGTGGCTGGCTATACTCGCTGTCGCTTTTTTAGTCACCTGACGAGTCCCAAACCCTCCATGGAACGTATTCTCGAAAACGCGATGTATGCCTCGCGCTGGCTGCTCGCCCCCATCTACTTTGGCCTGTCCCTCGGGCTGCTGGCCCTGGCGCTGAAATTTTTCCAGGAAGTTGTCCACGTCCTGCCCAATGTCTTTGCCCTGAGCGAAGCGGACCTGATCCTTGTGATCCTGTCGCTGATCGACATGTCGCTGGTTGGCGGCCTGCTGGTGATGGTGATGATCTCCGGCTACGAAAACTTCGTGTCGCAACTGGACATCGACGAAAGCAAGGAGAAGCTCAACTGGTTGGGCAAGATGGACTCATCGTCGCTGAAGATGAAGGTCGCCGCCTCGATCGTGGCCATTTCCTCCATCCACCTGCTGCGGGTGTTCATGGATGCCCAGAACATCTCCACCGATTACCTGATGTGGTACGTGATCATTCACATGACCTTCGTGGTATCGGCGTTCTGCATGGGTTACCTGGACAAGCTGACCAAGCACTGAGTGCTGCCAAGCCTGCGCCGCCCGTCCGTTGCAAAACGGACGGGCGGTGTCGTATTCGGCTTGTGCTTTCGGCGGGGCTGTACAAAAAATGAGCACTCATGCCTGGTTCCAGCAGCGAGGTGCTCTCATGAACCTGCATCAGCTCAATACCGAGGCCAGGGCCGGCCATGTCAACGAACTGAATCTGATCGCCATCGAAGGCGGGGATTACCTGCTCGAAGCCCGGGTCAACGGGCGCGCCCAGCCGCTCGATGACAGCCAGGGCAAACGCCTGCGCGTGCGCTCGGTGGAAGAGGCGCGGGAGTTGTTGAAACCTTTGCCGATGATGTCGATGAACCTGCTGCATTGGTCTGTGCAGGACGAGATGTGTGGCATGGGGCAACACCCGGAAGAAGACCTCAAGGTGCCCATCTCGCCGCGCTCGGCCTGGTAGCTGCTCGCAGCGCCCCAGTGTGCTAGGCTGCTCGCCCTTTTCATCAAGGGCGCGGCTGCACTGCGCCCTGCAGTGGAGCACGACAATGTCCGAACTCAACCTGTCCACCGACGAAACCCGCGTAAGCTACGGCATCGGCCGTCAGCTGGGCGGCCAGCTGCGCGACAACCCGCCACCGGGCGTTAGCCTGGAAGCTATCGTGGCCGGCCTGACCGACGCCTTCAACGGCGCCGACAGCCGCGTAAACGAAGCCGACCTGTCGGCCAGCTTCAAAGTGATCCGCGACATCATGCAAGCCGA
Organism: Pseudomonas sp. LFS044; assembly: GCF_047978245.1. Classification (NCBI taxonomy): domain Bacteria; kingdom Pseudomonadati; phylum Pseudomonadota; class Gammaproteobacteria; order Pseudomonadales; family Pseudomonadaceae; genus Pseudomonas; species Pseudomonas sp. LFS044. Next base: position 208,565 of record NZ_JBFPFX010000003.1, on the reverse strand, counting down.
AGCAGCAGCCAAGGCTGAAGCCGCCGCTGGCGCTGGCAAGGCATTCCTGGCCGAAAACGCCAAGCGTGAAGGCATCACCACCCTGGCTTCGGGCCTGCAGTTCGAAGTGCTGACCGCCGGCGAAGGCGCCAAGCCGACCCGCGAAAGCAACGTGCGTACGCACTACCACGGCACCCTGATCGACGGCACTGTGTTCGACAGCTCCTACGATCGTGGTCAGCCAGCTGAATTCCCGGTTGGCGGCGTGATTGCTGGCTGGACCGAAGCCCTGCAGCTGATGAACGCTGGCAGCAAATGGCGCCTGTACGTGCCGAGCGAGCTGGCCTACGGCGGCCAAGGCGTTGGCAGCATCCCGCCGCACAGCGTGCTGGTATTCGACGTCGAACTGCTCGACGTTCTGTAATGCCCCTGGGGCCGCGTTGCGGCCCTTTCGCCGGCAAGCCGGCTCCCACAAGGACCGCGCAGTACCTGAGTGTTGTGCTGTACCTGAGGGCTGCACGGTACTTGAGTGTTGTGCTGTACCTGTGGGCTGCACTGTACCTGTGGGAGCCGGCTTGCCGGCGATGAGGCCGGTACTGCCGGTCTCAATTCCAGTCTGTTCCCACCGGGCGCAAGGCCCGCGCATAGCAGAACAGGAACAGATTGCGCACCAACTCCTTGAGCACCACCGGCTCACTCGAATTCAAACCCTGCAGGTCCAGGTCGCCTTGGTCGCGCAGTTCGTCGAGCGCTTCTTCCTCGAGTACGGCGCACACTTCGCCGGTCTCGCGGTGCAAGATGCGCAGGTAAGGGTGGGGGCGGTCCAGCCAGGCGTCGATCAGATAGGTCATGGCTATTCTCCTTGGATAGCAGTTCCAATGAGAATAATTCTTATTATCAAAATAGCAAGAGACTATTGGAAGAATTCTTCCGAATGGTGCGGCTGATCCTGTTGCAGGATCTGTCAGGGCCACCGTGTGGCAGCCCGTCGCACACTAAAATCAGACCTTTCGCACGAATTCCGACTTCAACTTCATGGCACCGATGCCGTCGATCTTGCAGTCGATATCGTGGTCGCCGTCGCACAGGCGGATGTTCTTGACCTTGGTGCCGACCTTGACCACCAGGGAGGAGCCCTTGACCTTGAGGTCCTTGATCACGGTAACGGTGTCGCCATCCTGCAGCACATTGCCGACCGAATCCTTTTTCACCACGTCATCGCTGGCAGCATCGGCTTCGCCGTTGGCCGACCACTCGTGGGCGCATTCGGGGCAGATCAGCTGGGTGCCATCCTCATAGGTGTATTCGGAATTGCATTTTGGGCAGGCTGGCAGAGTACTCACTTCGGTTCCTTAAACAGACAGGCGGTTAAAGGCCCATATTGTATAAGGTTTTAGCCGGGAAATGTTTTGTCTGTACAAAAGCATTCGCGGGACAAGCCCGCTCCCACAGTTACACCCTCTGCCTTGAGCTTGGTGGGTAACCTGTGGGAGCGGGCTTGTCCCGCGAAGAGGGCGATGCTGGCTTAGTGTGTACGCGCGACCGCAAACTCACTCAGCTCAACCAGCGCATCCCGGTATTCACTGGCCGGCAGCACTTCCAGGCAGGCAATGGCACGCTTGACGTAATCGCGCGCCATTTGCGCGGTGTAGTCCAGCGCGCCAGAAGCCTCGACCGCTACGCGGATCTGCTCCAGGTCTTCCAGGCCACCTTTCTGGATTGCCTTGCGCACCAGTGCCGCCTGCTCAGGCGTGCCTTCACGCATGGTGTAGATCAGCGGCAGGGTAGGCTTGCCTTCGGCCAGGTCGTCGCCGACGTTCTTGCCCAGGGTTTCCGAGTCACCTTTGTAGTCGAGCAGGTCGTCGACCAGCTGGAAGGCCACACCCAGGTGGTCACCGAAGGTACGCAGGGCCTCGCGCTGCTCGTCGGTGGCTTCGGCCAGCGCGGCGGCGCTGTGGGTCGAGGCCTCGAACAGCATCGCGGTCTTGCCGCGGATGACCTCCATGTACACCTCTTCGGTGGTGCTGGCATCGCGCACGCGCGACAGCTGCAGCACTTCGCCCTCGGCAATCACCCGGGTGGCCTTGGAGAGGATCTGCATGACCGGCATCGAGCCCAGTTCGACCATCATTTCGAACGAGCGCGAGTAAAGGAAGTCGCCCACCAGCACGCTCGGCGCGTTGCCCCACAGCGCGTTGGCGGTGGAACGGCCGCGGCGCATGCCCGACATGTCGACGACGTCGTCATGCAGCAGGGTGGCGGTGTGCAGGAACTCGATGGTCGCGGCCAGCAGGCGCAGGTCGTCGCCTTCGCGGCCCAGGGCCTTGCCGCACAGCAGCACCAGCAGGGGGCGCAGGCGCTTGCCACCGGCGGACGTGATATAGTCGCCGATCTTCGATACCAGCGGCACGCGCGAGGTCAGCTGCTTCTTGATGATCTCGTCGACGGCGCTGAAATCGTCAGCTACCGCGCGGTAGAAGGTTTGGGGTTGCATCGGCTGCTCCATTGAGGTTGCGCGGCATGCTAGGTCGCGGGTCCCGTGGTGTCAAGGCGCGGTGCCCGGGCGGCGGGGCCGGTACTTGCAAGCAAAACCCGGGTTGCGTACAATCGCGCACCCTAACTTCCTGGGCAGCACCTGCCTTACGCAATTGCACCGGGCCGTTCCAGCCCCATGCAGCCATGCCAGCCAATACTCAATATATAAAGCGCTGGGTGAGCAGGATTATCGGAGAAATACCCATGTCTTACGCAGTAATCGTTACCGGCGGCAAGCAGTACAAAGTCGCTGAAGGTGAATTCCTCAAGATCGAAAAACTGGAAGTCGCCACTGGCGAATCCGTGACCTTCGATCGCGTTCTGCTGGTTGCCAACGGTGAAGAAGTCACCATCGGCGCTCCAGTCGTCGCTGGCGCTAAAGTTGTTGCCGAAGTCGTTTCGCAAGGCCGTCACGATAAAGTACGCATCATCAAGTTCCGTCGTCGTAAGCACCACATGAAGCGTATGGGCCACCGCCAGTGGTTCACCGAGATCAAAATCACCGGCATCCAGGCTTAATCCCCTAGATCCCCTGAATTTATTTGGAGAATTGAACCATGGCTCACAAGAAGGCTGGTGGTAGTACCCGTAACGGTCGCGACTCAGAATCGAAACGCCTTGGCGTGAAGATGTATGGCAGCCAGGTCGTCAAGGCCGGCAACATCATCGTCCGTCAGCGCGGCACCCAGTTCCACGCCGGCTACGGCGTTGGCATGGGCAAGGATCACACCCTGTTCGCCAAGATCGAAGGCGTGATCAAGTTCGAGAAGAAAGGCGAGTTCAACCGCCGTTACGTGAGCATCGTCGCCGCTTAATCGCGACGTCGCTCCAGAAGCCCCGTCATGCGACGGGGCTTTTTCGTTTGTGGTGAGCCTCTTGCAAAGCTGTTTGTATGGGCTGCCGGCGTGGGTTTCTACGGTCGTACGGGGCCGCCGCGCTCATTTTTGCAAGAGCCTCAGGTTTTTCAAGTATTCAGCTCGCCGGAAGGCGAGGGGCGGTTTTAAATGAAGTTTGTTGACGAAGTATCGATTCGGGTCAAAGCCGGTGACGGCGGCAACGGTTGCATGAGCTTCCGTCGCGAGAAATTCATCGAGAACGGTGGCCCCAACGGCGGCGACGGTGGCGATGGTGGTTCGGTGTACATGGTGGCCGACGAAAACCTCAATACCCTGGTCGATTACCGCTACACCCGTCACCACGAAGCCCAGCGCGGCTCCAACGGTGGCAGCACCGATTGCACCGGCAAGAAGGGTGAAGACCTGTTCCTGCGCGTGCCGGTCGGCACCACGGTGATCGACGCGTCCACCCAGGAAGTGATCGGCGACCTGATTACCCCAGGCCAGAAGCTGATGGTCGCCCAAGGCGGCTGGCACGGCCTGGGCAACACCCGTTTCAAATCCAGTACCAACCGTGCGCCGCGCCAGACCACCCCAGGCAAGCCGGGTGACCAGCGCGACCTGAAGATGGAGCTGAAGGTCCTGGCCGACGTTGGCCTGCTGGGCCTGCCAAATGCCGGCAAGAGCACCTTCATCCGTTCGGTATCGGCCGCCAAGCCGAAAGTCGCCGACTACCCGTTCACCACCCTGGTGCCAAACCTGGGCGTGGTCAGCGTCGACCGCTGGAAGAGCTTCGTCATCGCCGACATCCCCGGCTTGATCGAAGGCGCATCCGACGGTGCCGGCCTGGGTATCCGCTTCCTCAAGCACCTGGCGCGTACCCGCGTGCTGCTGCACCTGGTCGACCTGGCGCCGCTGGACGGCAGCAGCCCGGCCGATGCCGCCGAAGTGATCATCAACGAGCTGACCCGCTTCAGCCCGTCGCTGACCGACCGTGAGCGCTGGCTGGTGCTGAACAAGTCGGACATGCTGATGGACGACGAGCGCGACGAGCGGGTCAAGGAAGTGGTCGAGCGCCTGCAGTGGGAAGGCCCGGTCTATGTGATCTCGGCAATCTCCAAGCAAGGCACCGAGCAGCTCAGCCACGACCTGATGCGCTACATCGAAGACCGCGCGGACCGCCTGGCCAACGACCCGGCCTACGCCGAAGAGCTGGCCGAACTCGACCAGCGCATCGAAGACGAAGCCCGTGCCCAGCTGCAGGCCCTGGACGACGCCCGTACCCTGCGTCGTACCGGCGTCAAGAGCGTGCACGACATCGGCGACGACGATGCATGGGATGACGATTTCGAGGACGACGAAGACGGCCCGGAAATCATTTACGTGCGCGACTGACCGGTTGCAGTACACTAAACGCCGCTCTCTGGAGCGGCGTTTTTGTATCTACGGTATCTACAGATTCGACATAGGTTGGAAGAGAAGATGCGAAGCAAGGTGACTGGCGCCAAGCGCTGGGTCGTGAAGATCGGCAGTGCGCTGCTCACGGCGGATGGCAAAGGCCTCGACCGCGGCGCCATGGCCGTGTGGGTCGAGCAGATGGTCGCGCTGCGTGAAGCAGGCGTGGAGTTGGTACTGGTCTCCTCCGGGGCCGTGGCAGCCGGCATGAGCCAGCTGGGCTGGACTTCGCGACCGAGCGCGATGAACGAGCTGCAGGCCGCTGCTTCGATCGGCCAGATGCGCCTGGTGCAAGCCTGGGAGTCGAGCTTCGGCGAGCACGGCAAGCACACTGCGCAGATCCTTCTGACCCACGACGACCTGTCCGACCGCAAGCGTTACCTCAATGCCCGCAGCACCCTGCGCACGCTGGTCGACCTGGGTGTGGTGCCGGTGATCAACGAAAACGACACCGTGGTCACCGACGAAATCCGCTTCGGCGACAACGACACGCTGGCCGCGCTGGTGGCCAACCTGGTCGAAGCCGACCTGCTGGTGATCCTCACCGACCGTGACGGCATGTTCGACGCCGACCCGCGCAACAACCCCGAAGCACAGCTGATCTACGAAGCCCGTGCCGATGACCCGTCGCTCGACGCCGTGGCCGGTGGTACCGGTGGCGCCCTGGGCCGTGGTGGCATGCAGACCAAGTTGCGCGCTGCGCGCCTGGCTGCACGTTCCGGTGCCCACACCATCATCATTGGTGGCCGTATCGAGCGTGTGCTGGACCGCCTGAAGGCCGGCGAGCGCCTGGGCACTTTGCTGTCGCCCGAGCGCGGCATGCTGGCGGCGCGCAAGCAGTGGCTGGCTGGCCACCTGCAAACCCGTGGCACCCTGGTGCTCGATGCCGGTGCCGTGCAGGCCCTGCGTCAGGCCAACAAGAGCCTGCTGCCGGTTGGCGTGAAGACCGTGCAAGGCAGCTTCCGTCGCGGCGAGATGGTCGTCTGCGTGGGCCCCGACGGCCTGGAAGTAGCCCGCGGGCTGGCCAACTACAGCGCACTGGAAGCCCAGAAAATCATCGGCCAGTCGTCCGAGGCCATCGAATCGCTGCTCGGTTACAGCGCCGAGCCGGAGCTGGTGCACCGCGACAACCTGGTGCTGGTATGAGCCTGCTCAAGCGTGTAATTGCCGTGGCGGCGCTGGCGTTGCCGATGCTGGCCGGGGCAGAGGAGGTCGGCCAGGTCTCGACCGTGTTCAAGTTCCTCGGGCCGAACGACCGCATTGTGGTCGAGGCTTTCGATGACCCCAAGGTCGAAGGTGTGACCTGCTACCTGTCGCGTGCCAAGACGGGCGGCATGAAAGGTGGGCTGGGCCTGGCAGAAGACCGTGCGGAGGCGTCGATCGCCTGCCGCCAGGTCGGGCCGATCAGCTTCAAGGGTGAGTTGAAGGACGACGAGGAAGTGTTCAAGGAGCGCACCTCGCTGGTGTTCAAGACCATGCAGGTGGTGCGCTTCCTGGACAAGAAGCGCAATACGCTGGTGTACCTGGTGTACAGCGACCGCATGATCGAAGGTAGCCCGCAGAATGCGGTGACGGCCATTCCGATCCTGCCTTGGGCGCATTGATGTAATCGGGAGGCCTTTGGCCTCCAATCGCTGGCAAGCCAGCTCCCACAGGGTTATCACTGCGCTTGAGGGCTGTGGAGATCCCTGTGGGAGCCGGCTTGCCGGCGAAAGGGCCGCAAAGCGGCCCCATGACTCCAGACTCAGGCCAACTCCTCAGCCTGATCCTCTAGCACCACAGCCTTCTCCACATCCCGAGGGCTGATGAACTTCCAATCCGCCTCATCGATGTAGATGCCATTCGGCCCGCTACCGCCTTCCAGGTCGATCGCCACGTGCGCCGACACCTGCGGCTTCACGCTCGCCAGAATCGGCACGAAGCCCAACTGCAAACTGGTCTCCAGCAGTGCCGCCTGGTTGCGTTCGTCGATGTCCGCCGCTTCGTCCAGGTAGTACGGCAGGCGAATGCGCCCGGCCAGGTCGCGGTCCATCAGGTGCAGCAACAAGTACATGTTGGTCAGCGCCTTGATGGTCATGGTGGTGCCGTTGGACGCGGCGCCGTCGATGTCGGCGTGGATCACCGGCTGGCTGTTGATCTTGGTGATCTCGAACGCAAGCTCGAACAGGTCTTTGAGGCCCAACTGGTTATGGTTGGCCGCCACCAGCCGTGCCAGGTATTCCTTGGCCTCTTCGTTCTTGTGGTCCTGGTCCGAGTTCTGCGTCAGGTCGAATACCGACAGGGTCTCGCCTTCCTCGTACTGGCCGGCGCTGTGGATGATCTGGTCGATGTGCTTGAGCGCTTCCTTGTTCGGCGCCAGTACCACGCGGAAGCTCTCCAGGTTGGACACCTGGCGCTTGTTGATCTCGCGGTTGAACAGGGCTAGCTGGTGCTCGAGGCTGTCGTAGTCGCTGCGGATGTTGCGCAGGGTCCGGGCGATGTCGGTGACCGCAGCGCGGCGCGCCTTGGCCAGGGTCAGGGCTTCGTCGGTGCGGTGCGCATAGGCGTTCACCAGCAGCTGCAGGCGGCGCTCCATGTCGTCTTCGCTGTCGAACTTGGCCACGCCCTTCAGGCGCACCTGGGCGTACAGCGCCTCGATCTGGTTGTCGACGCGCTGCAAGCCCTGCCAGCTGTCCTGGTAGTCGTTGAGCAGTGGCAGCAGGTTGTCCATGGAGTCATCGACCGCTTCCATGAACGGCGTGCCGAACGGCAGGTCGGCCGGGAGCAGTTGGCGACGGCGCAAGGCGTCTTCCAGCGTGCGCTGTTTGGACTCCAGGTCGCCGATCTGGCGGCCGACCAGTTGCAGCTTGGCCGACAGTTGCTGAACGCGTTCGGTGAAGGCATCGCTGGAGCGCTTCAGCTCGTCCTGGGCGGCTTCCAGCTGCGCCAGTTGCTCCAGCTTCTCGGGCTCTTCAGCGGCCAGGGTTTCGCTGCGGCGGTAGTCTTCCAGGGCCTTCTGAGCATCCAGCACCTGTTGGTACAGGGCTTCGGTCTGCGCCTTGGAGGCGGTGCGGTCGGCGGCTACCGACTGCTGGGTCTTGAGCTGCTTGAGCTCGCGTTCCAGGCGGTCCTTCTGATCGCGCAGGGCGGCACGGTCGGCCAAGGCCTGCAGGGCGGGCGGGTCGATATGGGAGATGTCGATGGAAATGCCCGGGGCCTCGAAACGCTCGCCCTTGAAGCCATCGAGTACCGCTTCGAGCGATTTCACCCACAGGTCGCTGTCGTCCAGCTCGATGCCGCGGTCGCCCAACGGCAGGCTGAACAGCGCGCCGTTGAACAGGCGCATCAGGCGGTCGACGTCGGCCTGCGAGAACTCTTCGCGCAGGCGGGCATAGCTGTTGTTGTCGGCGTGGTCGAGTTGCTGCTTGACCTGCTTCATGCGTTTTTCGAGGTCACGCACGCGCTCGTCGAGGTCTTCGGCGGAGAACTGTCGCGATTGCGCCAGGGCGCCGGCCAGTTCGTCGTGGGCATCCTTGGCCGCCAGCAGTTGCTGTTCCAGAACCTTGACGTCGTCGACCAGGGCGAAGCGGTGCTTGAGCACCGACAGCTCGCCGAGCCAGCGCTGGATGCCCGTGATTTCACGCTCCAGGCGCATCAGCTCCTGGGTGCCGCCGCGCTGGTCGTTCTGCAGCCGGTCTTGTTCGCCACGGAAGTGCTCGGCCTGGATCACCAGCTCTTCCTTGCGCGCCATGGCGTATTCCTGCCAGGTACCCAGCAGGTTATCGAGCAGCGGCGAAAGGCGGTGCAGTTTGCCGCGCAGGATGTCGCGCTGGGCCACGCCGCCAGCCAGGGCCTCGACCAACGGGCCGGCGGCGACCAGGGCGTTATAGTCCTGCTCCATGCGGCGCACGTCGCGGAAGGCTTCTTCGCAGGCAGCAATGTAGTCGACGCTGCCCGAGCGCAGGCTGTGCTCGAAGGCGTCGAGGAACAGCTGCTTGAGCTTGGCGGCGGTGATTTCGCGCATGTGCAGCAGGTTGATGAACAGTGCGCGGAATGTCTTGAGGCTCTGCTCGCTGGTCGAGCGCAGCGGGATCATGGTCAGGTCCAGCGGCACCGACGTGTGGCCGCCGACCAGCAGCCGGCGCAGTTCATCCGGCTTGAGCTCGTAGGCCTTCAGGCCCAGGCGCTCGAGGTTGGTGAACAGCTCTTTCTGGCGCAGGCAGGTGTCGTTCTTCTGGTAGTGGGCCAGGTCCAGCTCGCCTTTGTAGGCGAAGAACTGGTGGCCGAAACCGCCGCCCGGGCCGCGGCCGACCACGCCGACCACGTGCGGGCCGTGGGGCAGGTTCAGTTCGCAAAGGATGTAAGAGGTGTCGCTGGCGAAGTAGAAGCGGCGCGACTGCTCCAGGCTGTACTTGCCGAAGCTCATGTCGGACATGCGCGCCAGGATCGGGAACTGCAGGGCGTTGATCGACGCCGACTTGCCCAGGTTGTTGGCGCCGTAGACCGACAGCGGGTGTTCCAGCGGGAACAGGCCAAGGCTGTAGCCGGCGGTGTTGAGCAGTGCGAAGCGGCGGATGCCGTAGCGTTCCTGGCTCATGCGTCAATCTCCTGTTGCTCTTCGCGGATGGCCCGGGCCAGGGCCTCTTCTTCGCTTTCGTCGCTTTCAAACGGCGCCAGGTCGAGCGGGTCGTCAGTGCGCGCCAGTTCTTCCGGGCTTTCTTCTTCGACCAGCACCGGGGTTGGCAGCGGCAGGTCGCTGTGCAGGGTGGCGGCCAGGTCGCGGTCCTGCTGCACCGACAGGCACACGTCGAGGAAGCGGTGCATCGGCGGCAGGAAGCGGTAGATGCCGCCTTCTTCGTGGGCGAAGCCGAGCTGGGTCATGCGGCGCATGATCTTTTCTTCCAGCTCGTCGACGGTCTGCACTTCGGCCTGCAGGAACAGGTCGCGGTACTTTTCCAGCAGCGACGGCAGCTCGTCGCGGCCAATGCTGCCGCCGTCGAGCACGGCCATCGGGTCGCGGCCCTGGTCGGCCAGGTGTTCGACCAGGATGAAGGTGAACAGCGACAGGCGCTGGGCGGTCTTGTTGACCTGCGCGGCGGCCTGCTCGGGGACGAAGTAGTAGAAGCCGCGGGTATCGCACACCAGCTCGAAGCCCAGGGCCTTGAACAGGGTACGGTACTGGTCCTGGAAGTTCGACAGCTGGGCGTACAGCTCGGGGTCGCGGCGGCTGACATGGAACCCTTTGAACAGCTCGCGGAAGATCGGCGCGAGCTGGGACAGTTCGGAAAGATCAAGATGCATTGGCTGGGCTCGCGTTGGTTTCAGGTGGCGCTTCGCGGCTGGAGGTCAGGGCGAACGAGCGCAGGCTGACCAAGTGTTCCTGGGTGGTGTATTCGCGGCGTTCGAGGCGTTCGCGCTTGAAGCGCTTCTCGCGCGACAGGCGCGAGAACCAGTACAGCAGTTCGTCGGTGGCGCCTTCGGGCTCCTGGTCCAGCAGCCAGACCATCAGGTCGGGCAGCGGCAGGGCATTCTCGCAGCGTTCGAGCATTTCTTTGACCGTGCGTGGCGCACGCGGCAGCGGGCCGTTCTGGGTCTTGTGCGCCTTGGGGAACTTGGCCGGTTTCGGCTCGAAGCGGGCGAGGGCGTAGACATACGCCTCGACCTGGCTGGCACTGCCGAGGAAGGTGCTTTGCGGGCGGGTGAACAGCGGCATTGCTGCGTGCGGCACGGCATCGATGCCTTTGCGGCGGATCACCGACAGGGCCAGGGCAGCGCCGCGGGTCACGGCGTTGTGCCGGCGCGCTTCTTCGCGCAGCGGCAGCAGCAGTTCGCGGGCATGGCGCAGGGTCAGCTGGGCGCTGGTCTGCATTTCGAGGATGCGCGCGTGGGTGCGCAGCAGCATGTCGTCGTCGACCAGGTGGCCCAGGCGCGCCTGTTCGCCCAGCAGTTTCAGCAGCACGGTCTCGACCTTGCGCACGCCTTGTTCGAAGGCGCCGTCGGCGTTGACCAGCTGGATCATCGGCTCGACGTATTCGTCCCAGGTCGCCAGTACCTCGGCATAACGCTGGCGCAACGGGATCTGGCGGTTGCTGGTCTTGGCCCGTTCGGCCACGGCCACCAGTGCCTGTTCGTCGTTGTCGAGTTTCTTCAGTACGTCGCGCACGCGCATGTCGAGCAGGCGCAATTGGCGCGCCAGGTCGTCGCTGTCGCGGTTGTCGAAGGCATCCTGGATGTGCCCGGCAAGGCGCTCCAGGTGGCGCAGGTAGGCCTCGATCTCCAGGCACAGGCCCAGGCGGTGCTCGCGGCGCAGGTAGGCGAGGAAATCGTGGATCTGGGCGTTGAGCTCGAAGCGGTTCGGGCTCTTGGCCACCGGCACCAGGATATCCAGGCGGATCCACACGTCGAGCAGCTGGGTGATGTCCTGCGGCGTGCTTTCCACTTGCTGGCGGCCCAGTTGCTGGCGCAGTTCGACCAGGCTCAGGGTGCCTTGGTCGAAACGCTCGCACAGCGGCTCGATCAGGGCCCAGTGTTCAGCTAGGGCGCGCAGGACGCGCTTGGGTTCGATCATTGGCGTCTACTCGTTGCCAAGTAAAAAGGGGGCGATTGTACTGCATCCCGGGGGGAGGATTTCACCCCTTGGTCTGTAATGAGGAATTACCCCTGATTTTGCTAAGGGATTCACTGGCCTCATCGCCGGCAAGCCGGCTCCCACAGGTACGCCACCGAGCCCTGTGGGAGCTGGCTTGCCGGCGATGAGGCCAGTACTGGCAGCAATTTTCTGCCGACCAGTTGCGGCGCTCGCCTCCCAACAGCGTTAGAATGCGCGATTGATTCAACCCTCCGGATACCCGTGCCTTGCTGACCGAGTCCCGCCGCCGCGCCTACCTTTCCGCCATGCAAGTGGTGCATTGGCTGCCGCGCGCCGAACTGCCGTTCGCCGCCCCGTCGCGCCCCGAGCTGCTGTTGCCGCAGGTGCCGGTCGAGGAAGCCGAATTCGAGATCAGGCCATCCGCACCGGCCGTCCACGAAGCACCATCGGTACCGCAGGCGCGCTCCGGCGAGCGGCCGAAAATCGAAATCCCGCGCCCGGGCAACAGGCCAAAGCCCGTGGCCAAACCGGTCGAGGCCGAGGCGCAGGCCCCCGCGCCACGTCCGGCCCTGGTGCCACCGCCGCGCTTCTCGCTGCAACTATTGCGCGCTGGCAGTTGCCTGCTGCTGGTCGAGCTGGCCACCGGCCAACCGTTCCAGAGCCGCGACCCGTCCTACCTGCTGCTCAAGGACATGCTGCGCGCCGCCGGCCTGCCCGACGCCCCGCAGATCATCGGCGAGCCGGTGCGTTGGCCGCTGCTGGTGCGCGGCAACATGGACCAGGGCCCGGACGCTGCGCGTGATTTCGTCAAAGGCTTCATCCAGGCGCGCCTCGAAGAAACCCCCTGCAGTTGCCTGTGGTTGATCGGCCTGCCGGCCCTGCGTTTTGCCGCCAGTGCCGACACCGAAGCGTATTACCAAGTACTGAAGCTCGACGGCCTGGGCGACGCCTGGGCGTTGCCGGGCCTTGAACTGTTGATGGACGAGCCGCACCGCAAGGCGGACGTCTGGCAAGCGATGCGCCAGCTGATGGCGCGCTGGAAGAGCGTTGAATGAGTGAATCGATCAGTTTCCGCCCCATGACCGAGGCGGATCTGGATGCCGTGCTTAAGATCGAATATGCCGCGTTCAGCCATCCCTGGACCCGCGGGATCTTCCAGGATGCGCTCAAATCCTACGAAGTGTGGTTGATGTTCGATGGCCAGCAGCAAGTCGGCCATGGCGTGATCAACGTGATCATCGATGAGGCGCACCTGCTGAACATTACCGTCAAGCCGGAGAGCCAGGGGCGGGGCATGGGCCTGCGCTTGCTCGAACATTTGATGGCGCGTGCGTATCAGCTCAATGGGCGCGAGTGCTTCCTGGAGGTGCGGGCCAGCAACCAGTCGGCGTATCGGTTGTATGAGCGGTACGGCTTCAACGAGATCGGCCGCCGGCGGGATTACTACCCGGTGGCGGGGGGGCGCGAGGATGCGCTGGTGATGGCTTGTACGTTGTTTGGAGAGTGACCTGCTTTGTCGACTGGCTGCGGGCATTTATAGGGCAATGATGCCGGTCTTGATTCTTGTAGCGTTGTCTAAATCGAGCGCCGCCCGCGCGGCGCATCGCGGATAAATCCGCTCCTACATTTGTTGCAGCGTGCCGTTCCAGCCAGGCCATGGTTGTTCGTCTCGGTGCATGGCTGAAGACCTGCGGGGCGGCGGCAGCGCCAGCCGAAATTTCGCGCCGTACCAACAAGGCTGACTATGGCCTATCAGGCCATGGCGCGTTGCAACAAATGTAGGAGCGGATTTATCCGCGATGCGCCGCGCGGGCGGCGCTCGATCTCCAACCCTCCCAAAACATACCTTCGTGCACCTAGCTGCCCCACGCACTCCCAGGCGTACCTGGGTCAGTCCTAACCATGCTTAACTCTTTTCAGGTCGCCAGGGTTGGCGACGGTGCTCAGGAGCAGTAATGAAAAGTGCAAAGGGCTGGCTGCTGGCGTTGGCGTTGAGCGCAGGTGCGGCGCAGGCGGATGAGCGCGACCTGTGGATGTTCGCGCAATGGGCCGGGGATCATCAGACCCGGCCATTTCGCGAGATGCTGGTGGATGCCCGCCTGTATGGCGTAGTGCCGATTCACCAATTGCTGCGCTCGGCCTCGGACTGGCGGCTGTGCAAGGCTTCACCCTTCGCAGTGCCACCGCCCGGTAACTGGCCTGCGGTGCGTTCCACGCTGGCGCTGATCAAGACACTGGATGACGAGGGTATCCTGCGCCAGTTCGAAGTGGTCTCGGCCTACCGCGATGCAAGCCTCAACCGCTGCGCCGGCGGCGCCGTGGGCAGTGCCCATACCCGAGCGTTTGCGGTCGATATCCTGCTGCCGGCCTGGGCTGACCCCAACCCGTTGTGCAGCTTCTGGCAGCGGCACGGCCAGGCCTGGAACATGGGCCTGGGGCGTTACCCATCAGGCCGTATCCATGTCGACACAGCGGGTTATCGCACCTGGGGCGGCGATGGCAGTGCGGGTTCGTCGTTCTGCAGCAAGCCCAGCTGAGCAAGGCAGGCCTGGCTTTCGCCAATCACCCATTCGGCAAAGCGCTGGCGCTTGCCGCCATCATCCAGCGGCTGCGGGCTCAATAGGTGATAGGCGGAGCCATCGCGCATGAAGCCGAACGGCGCTTTCAGCTGCCCACTGCCGAGTTCATCGCGCACCATCAATGCCGAGGCGATGGCCAGGCCCAGGCCGGCGCTGGCCGCTTGCAGTGACAGGTAGAAATGTTCGTAGTCGCTGCGCTGGCTGTGCCGCGCCTGCTGGCCGCTCAGGCGCAGCCAGGCAGGCCAGGCGCTCGGCCGGGTGTTGCTGTGCAGCAAGCGCTGGCCGTCGAGCGCGATACTGCCATCGCGGTTGATCGGGCCAATCCATTCATCGCAGATCTTCAGGGTGTGCAGCGCGGGTGGCCAGTGGAAGTCATCGCGGCGCAGCGCCAGGTCGACGCCGCTGCGGGCAAAGTCCAGTGGCCCGCCGGCGGCCACCAGATGCAGTTGCAGGTCCGGGTGAGCGGCATGAAAGCGGGGCAGGCGCGGGATCAGCCAGCGCATGGCGATGGTCGGTTCGCACGAAAGCACCAGCACATTGTCCCGTTCCTGCTGCTGCAGGCGCTGCACTGCGCCTTCCAGCTGCTCGAAAATGGCCTGGGTTGTGCCCTGCAGTGCGCGGCCCGCCGGGGTCAGGAAGATCGCCCGGTTGCGCCGCTCGAACAATGCGATGCCGAGGCTTTCTTCAAGCAGGCGCACCTGACGGCTGACGGCGCCATGGGTAACGTGCAGGCGCTCGGCGGCGCGCACGAAGCTCTCGGTCTCGGCGGCAATGTCGAAGTAACGAAAGGCGGTGAGGGGTGGCAGTTTCATGGGCTTCATGGTTGCCGGTGCCGGCCTCTTCGCGGGGCAAGCCCGCTCCCACAGAACGCACACCACCCTGGGTACTTGTAGAGCATGTGTGGGAGCGGGCTTGCCCCGCGAAGAGGCCCGCAGCGGCAATGCACCTCTGTGAGAAAAGCTAGCGGATTTACCTCACTATAAATCGATTTTCCGCGCTTTGCCCGGCCTCGATAATGCGCACATCTGTGCATTTTCATCGTCTATCGAGGAACTACCCGTGACCGAACTGCTTGCCGTTGCTCTGTTCACCCTCCTGGCCGTCATCAGCCCTGGGGCCGATTTCGCCATGGTTACCCGCAGCAGTTATGCACAGGGCCGCAAGGCCGGGTTGGCGGCAGCAGCGGGCATTGCCCTGGGCGTGCAGGTGCATGTGCTGTACACGGTGCTGGGTATCGCCGTGATCATCAGCCAGAGCCCTGTGCTATTCCTGGCCATGAAGGTGCTCGGGGCGGGGTACCTGATCTACCTGGGTTACCAGTCGCTGACCAACACCACGCGCATCAGCCTTGCAGGGCAGCCATCGGCCACCGGGCTGCTCGTGGTAATGCGCACAGGGTTCCTCACCAATGCCTTGAACCCCAAGACCATGCTCTTCGTCGTAAGCGCCTACACCCAGGTCGTGCAGCCGGGCACACCGCTGGGGTTGGATTTCGCCTACGGAGCATTCATGTCATTTGCCCATTGGGTGTGGTTCAGCCTGGTGGCGGTGTTCTTCTCGAGTGCGGGGTTGCGCAAGGCAATGATCGAGCGGCAGGTCGTTGTCGACCGGGTGATCGGTGTGGCGCTGATTGGCTTGGGGCTGGCGGTGGTGGTGGCGGGCGTACGTTGAGGGGAGGGGCGCTGAGCTTTATCGAAGGCAAAAGAAAAGGGCCTACCTTGCGGTAAGCCCTTTTCAAGTTTGGTGGCTACACAGGGACTTGAACCCCGGACCCCAGCATTATGAATGCTATGCTCTAACCAACTGAGCTATGTAGCCGATGGCGCGCATTATTCGCTTGTGAGGCCCCTGTGTCAACACTCATTTCAAAAAAAATTTGCACGCTTTCAAAAACTTAGCCGCCAAGCCCGATTTTATTGGACGATCAGCCACTGCCCGAGCACGGCGTGCACTTGCAAGCGCTGTTCGCTAGCCAGTGCATCGAGGGTTTCGCCGGGCCGGTCGAGGTTGAAGTCACCGCTCACGCGCCGATACGCCGTCTGTTCATCCATCAGCCATACGCGGCGGCCCTGGTAGCTGGCCAGGCGCTCGATCACCTGCCCCAAGGGCATGTCGCTGGCACGAAGGTGGCCAGTACGCCAGGCGTCTGCGGTTTTGACATCGACTTTTTGCACAGGGTTGATACGTGCTTCAGTGAATGTCACCCGTTCGCCGGCCGACACCATGCGTTGGTCGCCCCCCTGAACGATCATGGCCTTGCCGTTGAGCACCACCAGTTCATCGTGATCGGCGTGGCGGGCCACCATCAGGCGGGTGCCGAATACCTGAATGCGCGCATCGTTCACCTGCACTTCCATGGCGCGGCCGTCCAGCATCACTTCCAGGTAGACCTGGCCCTGCACCAGATGCAGCAGCCGCGTGCGCCCTCGCAGGTCGACATTCATCGCGCTGGCGCTGTCCAGGTGCAGCGTCGAGCCGTCGGCCAGGCGCAGGCTGCGCCGTTCGCCCGCGTCGGTGTGCAACTCACTGCCCAGGCGTTGCAGCAGCGGCCAGTACACATACGCCAGCACCGCCAAGGCTGTCAGAAACAGCAAGGCCAGCGCTTTGCCCAGGTGGCTGCGGCGGGCACTGACAAGGCGTGGCCGCGGCCGTGCCGGCGGCACTTGCAGCTGCTGCCAACAGGCTTCCAGCTCGGCATAGGCGTGCGCGTTGAGCGGGGCCTGGCACCAAATGGCGAACGCCTGGCGCTCGCGTCCAGTGCAGCCGGGTTGGCGCAGGCGGGAAAACCATTCCAGTGCTTCCTGCTGAGGGTCAGCCTGAATCTGCGTGGCGGGCATCGGGCTCATGAGGATGTGCTCGCGAAAGGGCGGTTTCGCCCAACGATTACGGGGAAATTAGTTCGAGGATGCTAAATATATTGAGAACCATTTACAAGTACGCGGTGACAGAGGGATAAAAAGGTAGCTATGTATCCATTTGTTTCCTGATAATCGGATCCCAACCCTGCGGACGGAAATCAAGCCCATGGCCATCAGCAGCACCTCCACCGCCAGCTCGGCTAGCCAAGCCAACCCGCTGGTGATGCGCATCATCACCTTCTGCGCGCTGGCGCACCTGATCAATGACCTCATTCAGTCGGTGCTGCCGGCGATCTACCCGATGCTCAAGGCCAACTACGACCTGAGTTTCGCCCAGATCGGCCTGATCACCCTGACATTCCAGATCACCGCCTCGCTGCTGCAACCCTGGGTGGGCTTTTTCACCGACCGCCGGCCCACGCCGAACTTGTTGCCGCTCGGCACCCTGTGCACGTTGGTGGGGATCGTCATGCTGGCCTTCGTTGGCAGCTTCCCGATGATTCTGCTGGCCTCGGCGCTGGTGGGGATCGGCTCGTCGACCTTCCACCCGGAGACTTCGCGTATTGCGCGCCTGGCCTCGGGCGGGCGGTTCGGCCTGGCGCAGTCGACCTTTCAGGTGGGCGGCAACGCAGGCTCGGCTTTCGGCCCGTTGCTGGCGGCCGCCATCGTCATCCCGTTCGGCCAGACCCACGTCGCCTGGTTCGGTGTGGCGGGGCTGCTGTTCTTTGCCGTGACCCTGATGCTGCGCCGCTGGTACACCGAGCACCTTAGCCAGGCCAAGGCGCGCAAGGCGGTGCAGGCCAGCCATGGCATCTCGCGCAAGCGGGTGATCGCGGCGCTGATCGTGCTGGGCCTGCTGGTGTTCTCCAAATATTTCTACATGGCCAGTTTCACCAGCTACTTCACCTTCTACCTGATCGAGAAGTTCGACCTGTCTGTGGCCAGCTCGCAGTTGCACCTGTTCCTGTTCCTGGGCGCGGTGGCGGCGGGTACCTTCTTCGGCGGGCCAATCGGTGACCGCATCGGGCGCAAGGCGGTGATCTGGTTCTCGATACTCGGTGTAGCGCCGTTCACCCTGGCGCTGCCGTATGCCGACCTGTTCTGGACCACCGTGCTGAGCGTGGTGATCGGCTTCATCCTGGCGTCGGCATTCTCGGCGATCGTGGTGTATGCCCAGGAACTGGTGCCGGGCAGCGTGGGCATGATTGCCGGGATCTTCTTCGGCTTGATGTTCGGTTTCGGCGGCATTGGCGCGGCGTTGCTGGGGTACCTGGCGGATTTGCGCGGCATCGAGTACGTGTACGGGTTGTGCTCGTTCCTGCCGTTGTTCGGGTTGTTGGCGGTGTTTCTGCCAAATACCGGTAAGCGCTGAGATTGATCGGGCTGCTTTGCAACCCACTCGCAGGCCAAGCCCGCTCCCACAGGTTCAGTGCTGACCCTGGATTCAGCCGGGCTCCTGTAGGAGCGGGCTTGCCCGCGAATGGGCCGCGCAGCGGCCCCGGCAATTGACGGCTCAAGCTGGCTTGGCCTAGAGTGCCGCCTCTTCTCATCCACCTGCGTAGTAGCCAAAGCAATGCGCCGTAACCAGTCCCTCCCACACGCTCGCCAGCCTGCCTTGCAGGCCATGCGTCGTGCGTGGCCGAGCGATACGGTGCTCAAGCGTCGCCGCAGCGTGCTGTTTGCGTTCACCTTTTCGCCACACCTCGTTCTGAACTGACCTGCGCCTTTGCGTCGCCGCCTTCCGGCGTGCGCGTGGGCGCCTGTATCTGCGCGTCTTTTCAGTTTGCTAGGAGTGGTACATGAACATGCGTTTGCTGGCGGGCCTTCTGTTCGCCGTGTCGGTGGTCGGCTTCAGCCTGGGGGCCAGCCTGCCGCTGGTGTCGTTGCGTTTGCATGAGGCCGGTGCCGGCACCTTGCAGATCGGTATCATCTCGGCCATTCCCGCTGCGGGCATGATGCTTTCGGCATTCATGGTCGACGCCTGTTGCCGCCACCTGACCCGCCGCACCATCTACCTCCTCAGCTTCAGCCTGTGCACCGTCAGCATCGCGTTACTCGAATCAGCGTTCGACTCGATCTGGCTGCTGGCCGCGCTGCGCCTGGGCCTGGGTATCGGCATGGGCATCGCGATCATCCTTGGCGAGTCGTGGGTCAACGAGCTGTGCCCTGACCACAACCGCGGCAAGATCATGGCGCTGTATGCCACCAGCTTCACCGGCTTTCAGGTACTGGGCCCGGCAATGCTCGCGGTGATCGGCGCCAACAGCCCGTGGATCACCGGTGTGGTGACCTTTTGCTATGGCCTGGCGCTGCTGTGCATCCTGTTCACGGTACCCAACGACCACGTGGAGCACGGCGAAGAAGGCGAGAAAAGCTTCGGCCTGGCGGGCTTCTTCCGCGTGGCGCCGGCGTTGTGCGTGGCAGTGCTGTTCTTCTCGTTCTTCGATGCCGTGGTGCTGTCGCTGCTGCCGGTGTACGCCACCAGCCATGGCTTTGCCGTGGGTGTCGCGGCGCTGATGGTGACGGTGGTGTTCGCCGGCGACATGGTCTTCCAGCTGCCGCTGGGTTGGCTGGCCGACCGGGTCGAGCGTACCGGGCTGCACCTGGTCTGCGGGCTGGTGGCGATGGCGATCGGTATTGCCTTGCCGTGGCTGTTGCAGATGACCTGGCTGCTGTGGCCGTTGCTGGTGGTGTTGGGCGCGGTGGCGGGGGGGATCTACACCCTGGCGCTGGTGTTGATCGGCCAGCGCTTCAAGGGCCAGGACCTGGTCACGGCCAATGCCAGCGTGGGCTTGCTGTGGGGCGTGGGCAGCCTGGTCGGGCCGCTGGTCAGCGGCGCGGCGATGGACGTGGCGCCGCATGGGTTGCCGATGGCGCTGGCGATCATGGCCGGGCTGTTTGTGTGTTTTGCGCGGCAGTCGTATCGGCGCGCGGGGAAGTTGCGGGCCGTGGCAGACTGAAATTCTGCTGCTGGCAGTGCTGGCCCTATCGCCGGCAAGCCGGCTCCCACAGTCAAACCACCATTCTGTAGGAGCCGGCTTGCCGGCGATAGGGCCGGAGTTGTCAGCCTCAGTCAAAAGCTCCCGCGCAGGGTCACCGACACATTGCGCGGATCACCCCAGTAATAACCGGTCGGCGTTGGCGCCACCTGGCGGTAGTACTTCTTGTCGAAGATGTTGTTGGCATTGAGCTGCAACGAGTAATGGTCGTTGAAGCGGTAGTTGACCATCGCGTTGTACACCGCATACCCCGACTGCGACGCCTCGACGTTGCCACTGCGGTTATAGATGTCGCTCTGCGCCTGCACACCGCCACCCACGGTCCAGGCCTGCAGCTCGCCCGGCAGGCGATAGCTGGTAAACAGCCGCAGCATGCGCTTGGGGTCGGTGGTGCGGATGGCGTTGCCGGTGTTGCTGGTGGTGTCCTTGAGGTATTCGGTGGTGTTGTAGGTGTAGCCACCGCTCACGTTCCAGCCTGGCAGCACTTCGCCGGAAATCTCCAGTTCGAAGCCCTGGCTGCGGTTCTTGCCGGCGGCCACTTTACAATAGCCCGAGGTGTAGTTGGGCAGGCAAGGGTTGGGCCCGCTCACGTCATCCAGAGCGTTGCCAACCTGGTAGATGCGAAAGAACGCCAGCGAGGTGTTCAGCCGCCCCTCGTAGAACTCGCCCTTGATGCCGGTCTCATACGCCTCGCCGGTGGTCGGCTCCAGGACCGAGCCGCTGACGTCGGTGGCCGTCTGCGGGTTGAAGATTTCGGTATAGCTGGCGTAGGTGCTGAAGTTGTCGTTGAGGTCGTAGATCAGCGCTGCGTACGGCACGATCTTGTTGTCGACGCTGAAGGTGCCGTTCGACTTGGTGTTGTTTTCCTGCTCGTAGTCGTACCAGTTGGCACGTGCGCCGATGATCGCGGTCAGCGGGTCGGCCAGGGAAATGCGCCAGGTGGCGTAGGCCGCTTCCTGAGTGGTGCGGGTACGCACCGGGTGTGCCGTGATGTTGATGTCCGGTTCGGCCAGGCTGGTCTTCGGGTCCCATTCGCGGATGTCGAATACGCCCGAGGATACGAAGTTGGTCGCCGAGGCGTAGGAATCATTACGGATGCGCTCTACGCCGAGCATCAGGTCATGGGTACGGCCCAGCAGGTCGAACGGGCCATTGAGGGTGGCGCTGAGGTTGTTCTGCAGGCTCTCACCGCCATCGCCCTCGGTAACCTGGTAGTTCATCAGGTAAGGGTTGTTGCCGGGGTTGGCGGCGCCGCTGGCGCGGGTGAAGTACGTTTGCTTGAAGCCGTTGTCGTCCAGCTCGAAGTGCGTGCGCTGGGCCATCAGCTTGAGCTTCCAGTCGTTGGCGAAACGGTGCTCGAGCTCGGCGAAGGTCTGCAGGTTGCTGCGATCCCAACGGTTCCAGTCGGCGCCCAGGTAGGTGCTGCGGCCCAACGGCAGGGGCGAACCGTCGTAATCGGCGGGCAGGTTGCCCCAGGCGCCAGTGGCATCGAGCTTGGTCCATTCAAGGCCGGTGGTCAGGGTGGTGCTGTCGGTCAGGTCGAAAGCCAGCACACCGTAGAACACCTCTTTGCGTTCCTGGCGAGAATCCTGGAAGTGGTCCTTGTCATCATGCACAGCGATCACCCGGCCACGCACGTTGCCGGTTTCGGTCAGCGGGCCGGAGATGTCGGCGACATAGCGCTGGGCATCCCATGAACCGAGGGTGACACTGCCTTCGCCCTGAAATTCGTGGGTGGGGCGCTTGCGCACCAGGTTGACGGTGCCGGACGGGTTGCCCGCGCCACGGATCATGCCGGTGGCGCCGCGCAGGATTTCGGCACGGTCGATGATTGCCGAATCACTCTGGATGAACGAGCCACCGCCGCTGCTTTGCACCACAGTGGCGCCGTCGTACTGGATGGCATCGATCGCGTAGCCGCGCGAGTAGTACTGCACGCGTTCGCTGTCGGTCAGGTTCACCACCACGCCGGGGGTTTGCTCCAGCAGGTTGGTGAGGTTGGTGATGTTCTGGTCGTCGATGCGCTGGCGGGTGACCACCGTAACCGACTGCGGGGTGCGGCGGATGCTTTGCGCGGTCTTGCCGATGGTCACTGCGCCAGTGGTGTATGACCCACTGTGCTCGGTGGTCTCGCCCAGGCTATTGCTGGAAATGCTGGTAGCGCCCAGCTCCAGAGCACCGCCAGCGTCCATGGCCGGGATCAGCATAAAGCTGCTGGGGCCCTCCTGTTGCACCTGCACGGCGCTGCCCTGCAGCAGGATGGCCAGCGCCCGGGCTGCCTCGTGGCGGCCCTGTACGCCTTGGGTGGTCTTGCCTTGCAGGCTGTTCGCGTCGTACGACAGGTTCAAGCCGCCTTGCCGGGCAAATTGGTCCAGCGCCGGTGCCAATGGGCCGCCCGGGATGTTCCAGTCGATTTGCAGGTTTTGGCTGGCGGGCGCGGCTTGCACGTGCGCGGGGAGGGTGAAGGCACTGGCCAGGCCAAGGCCTAGCACGGCGCCGCGCACGGCATGGCGCAGCCTGTCGTTGCGGGGGAGACACGGGTGAATCATTGACCGCTCCTGAAGGTTTCTTGGACCACTTTTCGGGTTTTGTTCCTTCAGGCCGCACGAGAATGAGATTCCACCTCATTCTTTTTTGAAAATAATCAGGCAGCGCCGATGCTGACCCAATAGCGTGTGCGGTAATCGATACGCACCGGCAGGCTGCGGGCGAGCAATCGCAGGATCTGTTCCGTGTCGCCAAGCTGGTAGGTGCCGGAGACCTTCAGTTCGGCTACCTCTGGCGCGCAGCGCAACAAGCCCGGGCGGTAGCGCGCAAGCTCTGCGCAGAACTCGGCAAGTGGCATCTGCTGCACGCTCAGCACGCCATCGGTCCAGCCCCACGGGTCGCCATGCAGCGTGGCGGGCTGGTACTGCCCGCTCGGCGAAACTTGCAGGGTTTCGCCCGCGTGTACCAGGCGCGGCGAAGCGGAGGAGGGGAACAGCGTGGCTTCTCCACTGCGCACAGCCAGCAGCAGGCCCTGGTCGTTCTCACGTAGCAGCAGTTGGGCGTCATGGGTGCCGAGTGCACCGACACCGGTGGTGATACGGAATGGTCGGTTGTCGCCGGGATTGCTGGCCAGGCTGACTTCGCCGCGCAGCAGGATCAGCTCGCGTTGTTCGGCGCTGAAGCGCAGGTCGATGGCGGAGGCTGTGTTGAGTTGGATCTGGCTGCCATCGCTGCCCTGTAACCGGCGGCGTTCGCCGGTGCCGGTGCTGCTGTCGGCCATCAGTGCCGGCAGGCCCAAAGGTTCGCGCATGGCCCAGCCGAGGCCGCCGCCAACCGCCAGCACCGCCAACAGCTTGAGGTGGTCACGGCGGTTGATGCGCTGGCGCTGGGTGCCATTGAGGGTGCGACGGCTCAGTTCGGTGGGCAGCCCGGCCAGTTCGTCACTGAGGTTGCTCACCCTTTGCCAGGCTTGGGCATTGAGCGGGTGGCGGGCCAGCCATTGCTGAAACTGCTGTTCGGTTGCCGGGCTCGGGGTATCGAAGCGCAGTTTCACCAACCACTCGATGGCTTGGTCGACTTGCGCCTGCGCGGGTGCGCGATCAGAGCTCGGCATAACGCAACCGATAGCAAACGCCCAAGGCTTTGGCCAAGTCACGTTCGACGGTGGCACGCGACACTTCGAGGTGCAGGGCGATCTGCGGGATGCTCAAGCCATCGAGCTGGGCCAGCAGAAAGGCGTGGCGAGCGCGTGGTTTGAGCTGGTGCAGGGCGCGGTCGAGGCGTTCGAGCGAATCGAGAATCACCAGGCGGTGTTCCTCACTGGGCACTTCCCCTTCGGGCAGATGAGCCAGGCTTTCCTGGTAGGCGCGTTCCAGGGCATGGCGGCGGAACTGGTCGATCATCAGGCCGCGGGCGATGCTGCTCAGGTAGGCGCGGGGTTCGCGCAGCGGCGAAACCTGGCGTGCGCGCAGCAGGCGCACGAAGGTATCTTGCGCCAGGTCGGCGGCGTGTTCCTGGCAACCAACCCGGCTACGCAGCCAGCCGCGAAGCCACGCGTTATGGGACTGGTAGAGCAGGGCGACCTCGGCCGGTTTGAGCGTGTCGTTGATCTGCATCGTAGCGAAGGCCTGACCCCGAGAAACGTGTACGACTGTTAATGGTTCTCAATTCTATGCGGGGACAGTGGCGCGGAGCAATGGTATGCCAGGATTAGCTGCGCAAGATCCGGCGTTTACCCGATGTGCGGCTGGGCTAAGCTGGACCTGCCCTGAACCCGCTGGAGCCCTGGATGATCCTTGCCGACCTCTCCCCTGATGCCTACCGCGACGCCAGCGATTACCTGGCTGCGCTGGACCCGGACTGGGCGCGGCATATCGCTGCCATCGGGCCGTGCCTGCACCGCGCCACACCCGGGCGCGAGCCCTATGAGGCGCTGGTGCGGGCGATTGCCTATCAGCAGTTGCATGCGCGTGCTGCCGAAGCAATTCTGGGGCGAATGCTGGCGTTGTTTCCGGACTCACCGTTCCCCGCACCGCAGCAGTTGTTGGCGGTTGCGCCGGAAACCATGCGCGCCTGCGGGTTTTCAGCGAGTAAGCTGGCCGCTGTCCAAGGCATTGCCCAAGCCACGCTGGACGGTGCGGTGCCTGGCCGCGCTGAGGCATTGGGTATGCCTGACGATGCCTTGATCGAACGCTTGGTCGCGTTGCGCGGCGTGGGCCGCTGGACCGTGGAAATGCTGTTGATCTACAGCCTGGAGCGCATGGATATCTTGCCGGTGGACGATTTTGGCGTGCGCGAGGGGTATCGTCGGCTCAAGGGCTTGGAAAAGGCGCCGACGCCGGCGCAGATGCGGTCGCTGGGTGGCCCATGGAGCCCGCATCGGACAGTGGCAGCCTGGTACCTGTGGCGGGCTTGATGTTCCATGACTTGACGAGGCTTAGCGTGATGAACGCTTTCACAACCGACGACCAACGCTGGCAAGCCGTACAAACCCGCGACCCCAGCGCCGCCAAGCATTTCGTCTACGCCGTACGCACCACGGGTGTGTACTGCCAGCCGGGCTGCAAGTCACGCATGGCCAAACGCGAGAATGTCGAGTTCTTCGCTGATGCCAGCGCCGCAGAAGCCGCCGGGTATCGCGCGTGCCGCCGTTGCCAGGCCAAATCTGCGGCCCACCGCCGCTCCGATCTCGTGGCCCGCGCCTGTCGCCTATTGGAAACCAGCGACAACCCACCCAGCCTGAACCAGCTCGGCACGCAACTGGCCGTTAGCCCGTTTCACCTGCACCGCATGTTCAAGGACGAAACGGGCCTCACGCCCAAAGCCTATGCCTCGGCTTTCCGCGCCCAGCGCCTGCGTGAAAGCCTGAACGATGGGCAGTGCTCTGTGACCGACGCCATCTACGACGCGGGCTACAACTCCAGCAGCCGTTTCTACGAAAGTGCCGACCAGCGGTTGGGCATGCGCCCGCGGCAGTATCGCGCAGGTGGCAACGGCGCGACGATTCACTTTGCCGTTGGCCAATGTTCACTCGGCGCAATCCTGGTGGCGCAGAGCGAGAAGGGCATCTGTGCGATTCTATTGGGCGAGGCCCCTGAAGCGTTGCTCGAGCAATTGCAGGACCAGTTCCCCAAAGCCCGGCTGATCGGCGGTGATGCCGACTACGAACGCGTGGTCGCCGAAGTGGTGGGGTTTGTCGAAGCCCCCGCCTTGGGCCTGGACCTGCCGCTGGACGTGCAGGGCACCGCCTTTCAGGAGCGGGTCTGGCAAGCCCTGCGCGAGGTGCCGGTGGGCAGCCGGGCCAGCTACACCGAAATCGCCGAACGCATCGGCGCACCCAAAGCGGTACGTGCCGTGGCCATGGCGTGCGCGGCCAACCGCATCGCCGTGGCCATCCCCTGCCACCGAATCGTGCGCCGGGACGGCGACATCAGTGGCTACCGCTGGGGGGTGGAGCGAAAACAACAGCTATTGGCGCGAGAGACGGCACTCTCCTGATTGCCATAAGCCGCGTAGAATCCACCGCCAAATCGAGTTGCATAGAGGAATGTTCGATGAGGCGTGTAAGCCTTGCCCGTTATTGCCTGGGTGTCATGGCCCTGATGCTGGCGCTCGCTGCCCCAGCCTGGTCGGCCGCCACGCCAGTGTCCAACCTGGCCGCTGGCGAGCTGCCGGCGCTTGATGAGAATGCCAGCATCGAGCAGCTGAGCGATCGGCTCGATCAGATTCGTCAGGGGGTCACCAGCAACGCCAATGATGACGTGCTCTCGCAGCTACGCATGGCCGCCGTGCAGGTACAACGCCAAGCCGACGCGTTGAGTACGGTGCGCACGGGTGATGTGCAAAAAATCGATGACCAGCTGAAAGTCATCGGCCCGCCGCAGCCTGATGAAGCCGCAAGCCTCACCCTGCAACGCAAGGATCTCGAGGCGCAGAAGAAGGCCTTGGTTGCCGAACAGGACCAGGCCACCAAGCTGACCCAGTCAGCCCGCGACTTGTCCACGCAGATCGTCAACTTGCGCCGCAGCCAGTTCAACTCGCAGGTCACCAGCCGCGCAACCAGCCCGCTGACCCCCGCGTTCTGGCAGTCGTTGATACGCCCGACCGAAGATGACGTGATGCGCCTGCGCGACCTGCGCGGCGAGGCAAGCGATGCCCTGGCCAGCGCCTTGAGTCCTGAACACCGCTGGTTCTTCATCAGCAGCCTGGTGGCGGCGATTCTGGTCTGGACGCTGGTGCGCCTGCTCTTCGAGCGCCTGCTTGCCGATGCCATGATCCGCTGGCTGCCCGAAGGTCGCTTGCGCCGCAGCGCACTGGCCCTGAGCGTAAGCCTGGCCACCCTGGGCACCATCGCCGGTTCCGTGTCGCTGCTGCGCTGGGGCCTGCAGAGCAGCGCCGAGTTGGGTTCCGACATTGCCAGCCTGACCAACCACTTCCTCACCCTGGTGGTGTTCAGTGCCTTCATCACCGGCCTGGGCCGCGCCATGTTGATGCTGCAGCGCCCGTCCTGGCGCCTGCCGCCGATCCATGATGAAGTGGCCAGCGCGCTGGGCTGGTTCCCCAAGTTGCTGGCGCTGGCGCTGATGGTGATGTTGACCATGGAGCGCATCAACAGCGTGATCGGCACCAGCCTGGCGCTGACGGTGGCGACCAACGGCCTGACTGCGCTGGTGGTGGCGGCAATCTTCACGACCGCGCTCGTCCGCTATCGCCGCACCTTGCGCAAGCATGAACTGGAGCGCCCGACCGGCGTGGCCGGGCTGATCCCTTTCGTGATCGTGGTGTGGGTTGGCCTGATCGTGCTGACACTGCTGGCCGGTTACCTGACCCTGGCCTACTTCCTCACCGCCAAGCTGCTGTGGATCAGCGTGGTCGCCACCTGTGCCTACCTGCTGACCACCTTTATCGGTGACCTGTTCGAAACCCTGCTGTCGCCGCGCCAACCCGGCGGCCTGGCGCTGGCCTCGACATTGGGCCTGGCGCCACGCCATCAGGCGCAGGCCAGTACCATCCTGACGGGTATCGGCCGCACGTTCCTGCTGTTCCTGGCCGTGATGCTGGCGTTGATGCCATCGGGCACCAGCCCGGGCGAGCTGCTGCTGAGCCTGGGTGACTGGGATGGCACCGGTGGCAAGATGCTCGGCAACTTGAACATCGTGCCTGGCGACATTCTGCTGGCAGTGGGGATGCTATTCGGCGGCATGCTCGGCATTCGCGTGCTCAAGCGTTGGTTGAGCGAGCGCCTGCTGCCGGAAACCGACATGGACGCCGGCATGCGTGCTTCGCTGGTGACGCTGGTCGGCTACCTGGGCTTCCTGTTCCTGGCCATGCTGGTGATGTCGACACTGCACATCAACCTCACCAGCCTGACCTGGGTGGTCAGTGCGTTGTCGGTCGGTATCGGTTTCGGCCTGCAGCAGATCGTGCAGAACTTCATTTCCGGCCTGATCCTGCTCACCGAGCGCCCGGTCAAGGTGGGTGACTGGGTAAGCCTGGCCGGTGTCGAGGGTGACATTCGCCGGATCAACGTGCGCGCCACCGAGATCCAGATGTCCGACCGCTCCACGGTGATCGTGCCCAATTCGCAATTCATCTCGCAGAACGTGCGTAACGTGACCATGGGCAATGCGCTGGGCGTGGTGGGCATCACCTTGACCCTGCCGCTGGAGACGGATGCCAACCAGGTGCGCGAGCTGTTGCTGGCGGCCTATCACGAGCACGAGGCGATCCTGGATGCGCCAACGCCTTCGGTGACGTTCAAGGACCTGACGACCAGTGGCATGGTGATCAGCGTCAGTGGTTATGTGGCTGGGCCGCGGCAGGTGTCGGGTGCCCGCAGCGATCTACTGTTCACTATCCTCGGCCGCTTGCGAGATGAGAATATTCCGCTGTCCTCGCCACAGAGCATGGTGCTGCTGCAGGAAGGCTCGCGCCCGGCGGACGAGCCGGCGTAAATCAGGGGCCGCTGTGCGGCCCATTCGCGGGGCAAGCCCGCTCCCACAGGGCCTCGCCGCCTTCAGCGGCTGCGCAAAACTTTGTAGGAGCCGGCTTGCCGGCGATTGGGCCGCGCAGCGGCCCCTGTTGGTATCAGCCCAGGCACCGGGTGACGTGCTTCACCGAAAGATAACCTGACAACCCCCAAGGCCCGAGCTCGCGCCCTATCCCGCTGCCCTTGGTCCCGCCCCACGACGTCTCGACGAACACCGCCTGCACCGAGTTGATCCACACATGCCCGACTTCCAGCGCATCGGCCACACGCTCGGCGCGTTCCAGGTCGGCCGAACAGACGGTGGCAACCAGGCCGAAACGGCTGTCATTGGCCTCGGCAATCGCCTGTGCTTCGGTCGAGAAGCGACGTGCGCACAGCACGGGGCCAAAGATCTCCTCCGTCCACAGGCGGCTGTCCACAGGCACGTCGGCATACAGCGTGGGGCTCACGAACCAACCCTCACGGTCCAGCGCATGCCCGCCCGCCAGGCATTGCAGGCCCTCTTCGCGTGCCGTCGCGAAGTAGCTGGCAACTTTCAACCACTGTGCCTGGCTGGTCAGCGGGCCCATGTCCACTTCTTCAGCCAGCGGGTTGCCAACCCGCAGCTTCTCCAAGGCTTGCTGCAGGCGCGCCAGCAGGGTATCGGCGATGCCATCCTGCACCAGCAGGCGGGAGGTGGCCGAGCACATCTGCCCGGCATTCCAGGTGATGCCGGCGACAATCCATTCCACTGCCTGGTCGACATCGCAATCGTCGAACACCACGATCGCCGACTTGCCGCCCAGCTCCAGCGTCACCGGCCGGCACTGTGCCGAAGCACTGCGCATCACCTGGCTGCCGACACTGTTGCTGCCAGTGAACGACAGCTTGTCGAGGCCTGCGTGGTTGCTTAGCGCCGCGCCGGTTTCGGCCTTGCCGTTGACGATGTTCAGCACGCCGGCGGGCAGGCCGAGGGTGTCGGCGATCTGGCCGTAAGCCTGCTCGATCAGCGGTGTGACCTCCGACGGTTTGAGCACCACCGTGCAGCCAGCGGCCAGGGCCGGGGCGAGCTTCCAGGCGCTGGTCACCAGCGGGAAGTTCCACGGCACGATCAGGCCGACCACGCCCACCGGTTCCAGCCGGGTGCGCGCAGTGAATCCGGGCGCAGCCAGGGGGACGTCGCGGTTTTTCGACGGCAGTTGCTCGGCCAGGTCGGCGTAGTAGCTGAATGTGGCAATCGCATCGTCCAGGTCGATTTCGGCCTCGTGGCGCGGCTTGCCGTTGTTGCGCATCTGCAGGGCAATCAACGCTTCACGGCGCTGCCCGAGCTGCTCGGCAAAGCCGCGCAGGTAGGCTGCACGGTCGCTGGCGCTGGTGTGCTTCCAGGCGGGCAGGGCTTCACGCGCTGCAGCAACGGCCTGGTCAACCTGGGCAACGCTGGCAGCCATCAGTTCGGCGAAGGGCAGGCCCAGCGCAGGGTCGGTGACGCTGATGCAGTCGCTGCCCTGGCCTTCGACCCAGCGGCCGGCGATGTAGTGGGAAGTGGTCATGGTCGGTATCCAGTCAGGCCATTTCGGCAGTGGTCAGCACCGGCGTGTGCGGGGTGCTTTTGCAGCGCACCCAGCGCGGGCCGTTGGGGCCATACACGCCAGCAGGTTCAGGGAACAGGTTGAGCAGCAGCAGGTAGAGCACGCCGGCCAGGCCCAGGGTGACCGGCAGGCTCAGGTCGATACCGCTGGCCAGGTCACCCAGCGGGCCGACGAACTGCCCCGGCAGGTTGACGAAGCACAGGCCGACGGCCGCGCTGGGGATCCACGCGCCCATGCCGCGCCAGTTCCAGCCATGCAGGAACCAGTAATGCCCACCACGTTGGCCGCGGGTGAACACCTGCAGGTCGTCAGCATGGTAGAAGCCGCGGCGGGTAATCAGGCCGAGGATCATGATCACCATCCAAGGGCTTGTGCAGGTGATGATCAGCACGGCGAAGGTCGACACGCTCTGCACCAGGTTGAAGGTGAAGCGGCCGATGAAGATGAAGGCAATGGCCAGCACGCCGATCAGCAGGGTGGCGCCGGCGCGGCTGAGCAGGCGCGGGAACACGCTGGACATGTCCAGGCCCGTGCCATACAGCGCCGTGGTGCCGGTGGACATGCCGCCAATCACCGCAATCAGGCACACCGGCAGGAAGAACCAGCTTGGCGCAACGGCCAGCAAACCACCCACGTAGTTGTTGGCGGCGATGTAGTCCGGTGCCTGGGTGGCCACCAGCGTGGCGGTGCACAGGCCGAACAGGAACGGGATCAGTGTGGCGGCCTGTGCGGCGATCACCGCCAGCATGATGCGCGCCTTCGGCGTTTGCCGCGGGATGTAGCGCGACCAGTCGCCAAGGAAGGCACCGAACGATACCGGGTTGCTCATGGCCAGGATCGCAGCACCGACGAAGGCGGCCCAGAACCCGGCCTGCCCGAGGTTGACGCTACCGGCGTAGCCCGCATCGAACGGCCCTGCGAAAGCGACGATGCCCAGCAGGAACAGCAGGCTCGACGCCCATACGGCAATCTTGTTCACCCACAGCATGAAGCGGAAGCCGAAGATGCACACCACCAATACCAGGATGGCGAACAGGCCGTAGGCCAGGCCCAGGGTCAGGTCGGTTTCCGGCAGGCCGGCCAGGCGCTTGGCGCCGCCGACCAGGGCATCGCCCGAGCTCCATACCGACAGCGAGAAGAATGCCACGGCGGTAAGCAGCGACAGGAACGAGCCGACGATGCGCCCATGCACGCCGAAGTGCGCACCTGACGACACCGCATTGTTGGTGCCGTTGAGCGCACCGAACAGGCCCATGGGCGCGAGGATCAGCGCGCCCACGCCGACCCCTAGCAGAATCGCCCAGACCCCGGCCTGGAACGACAGGCCGAACAACACTGGGAAGCTGCCCAGCACGGCGGTGGCGAAGGTGTTGGCACCGCCAAAAATGAGGCGGAACAGGTCCAGCGGGGCGGCGTCGCGTTGATCGTCAGGGATCTGTTCGACGCCATTGGTCTCGATACCGGTCGAGTGGCTCATGGTGATGCTCCAGCGCGTTGTTGTAGGCCGGCGCGGGGCGCGGCCCTCTTGTGGGTGCGATGGCAGGGCGGCAGGGCCGCGTAAGGGTGGATCAGGCTGCGGTGACGACCGACAGGTGCTCGTGGCACGCCAGCCAGCGTTCACCCTGACGGCGGAACACGATGGTCTCGCGTTCGGCCAGTTGCTGTTCTTCGCCCGCGATGCGGATGCGTGTGGCCACATCGTGCATGAAGATCGCCACCTCACCCTGCAGGCTCACCTGCACGTTGCTCGACACGCAGCCCAGCACAGCAAAACCCTCGGCCTGCCATTGAGCCCAGAGGTCTTCATAGGCATGGCGCGACAGCAGCGGTTGCGGCAGGGTGTGGAAGAGGAAGGTGGCGTCCTCGCTGAAACAGGCGAAGTAGCGGGTGGTGTCGTTGCTGGCAAAGGCGGCGACGAGGTCGGCGGCAGCCTGCCGTACCTGGAGTGTCTGGTCCACGGGAGTGGCCTCACGGTTTTTGTGATTGTGGTGAAGCGATTCTGGTGGGGAGGGGCGGGGGGAAAAATCGCTGGGGGGAAATAATTAGTTTAGAAATTCGTGAACCAACAGTCCCGCTTGCTTTACCCATGCCATAGCAGTGGATAAGGTGAAGGCAATTGCGTGTGGCCTTTGGGTGGCAATGCAGCCCTCTTCAGGTCTTTTGAATTCAAGGGAAATACAGGCGATGAGCAATTACCAGCCGCCGCTGACAGTAACGCCGCGAATATTGGCACTGGTCGCCGAGATCAGTGAGTGCGTGGGGCACCTGACGGCTTATCGGGAAGATACCTTCACACCCCAACTGCGCCGAGGTAACCGTGTACGGACCATCCAGGCATCGCTTGCTATTGAAAACAATACCCTTACCGTCGAGCAGGTGACCGCGCTATTGGATGGCAAGCGAGTAATGGGTTTGCCACGCGAGATCCAGGAAGTCCGCAACGCCTTCTCTGCTTACGATGCGATGCCGACCTGGCAGCCGGATCGTCAATCCGATTTGCTGACTGCGCACGGTTTACTGATGCAGGGGCTGATTGATGATGCAGGCCACTTCC
Organism: Pseudomonas sp. LFS044; assembly: GCF_047978245.1. Taxonomy (NCBI): domain Bacteria; kingdom Pseudomonadati; phylum Pseudomonadota; class Gammaproteobacteria; order Pseudomonadales; family Pseudomonadaceae; genus Pseudomonas; species Pseudomonas sp. LFS044. Next base: position 176,158 of record NZ_JBFPFX010000003.1, on the reverse strand, counting down.
GCGAGAGTGGCGTGGGTATCTACCGTGAGGCAAAGCTGCTGCACATGGCCCCACCCGCCAGCCGGGTTGCAACGCTGGTACAAGACCTTCTGCATTGGCTGGCCCGCAGTGAGTGGCATCCTCTGATTGTAAGCTGCGTCTTTCACTACGAATTTGAATTCATCCATCCGTTCGCTGACGGTAACGGGCGGATGGGGAGGTTATGGCAGACACTCCTGCTAAGTCGCTGGCGCCCTGTTATGGCATTCATGCCGGTGGAAACTGTTATCCGTGAGCAACAGGAAGCCTATTACGCAGCGCTTGCAGCTTCTGATCAGGCAGCTGAGGCAACACCGTTTGCCGAGTTCATGCTGAGTGCTCTCCTGCAGGCGCTTGTTGAAGCCAGTGCTACCGATCAAGTAACCGATCAAGTAACCGATCAAGTAGCTAGCCTTTTGAGTATCCTTCCGCCGGGTTCCGCGTTGAAAAGCAATGAGCTGATGCAGCGTCTAGGGCTTTCTCACCGCCCCACGTTTAGCAAAAGTTATCTGAAACCTGCCTTGGCTGCAGGGCTGATCGAAATGACAGAGCCAGATTCACCGCGCAGTCCGACCCAGCAGTACCGACGAGTGCGTAATTGACATGCGGTGGGATGTGATCATCCAGGCCTTCGCCGACTGACGGCAGATCCCAACCTCAATCCTTGCCTACGCTGAAACTCCCAACCTGCGTTCGCAAGGAGATTTGTCATGGCCTTCCAATATAAACGTCTGGACAAGAACAACGCCGCAGTGCTGCTGGTCGATCACCAGGCTGGCTTGCTGTCACTGGTCCGCGATATCGACCCCGACCGCTTCAAGAACAACGTGCTGGCCCTCGCCGATCTGGCCAAGTACTTCAAGCTGCCGACTATCCTCACCACCAGCTTCGAAACCGGCCCCAATGGCCCGCTGGTGCCAGAACTCAAAGCGCTGTTCCCCGACGCCCCGTACATCGCCCGCCCTGGCAACATCAACGCCTGGGACAACGAAGATTTCGTCAAGGCGGTGAAGGCCACCGGCAAGAAGCAGCTGTTGATCGCCGGCGTTGTCACTGAAGTCTGCGTGGCCTTCCCGGCGTTGTCGGCGCTGGAGGAGGGCTTCGAGGTGTTCGTGGTCAGCGATGCATCCGGTACGTTCAACGAGCTGACTCGCGATTCCGCCTGGCGGCGCATGGAGGCAGCGGGGGCGCAACTGATGACCTGGTTCGGCGTGGCCTGTGAGCTGCACCGCGACTGGCGCAATGATGTCGAAGGGCTGGGGACCTTGTTCTCCAACCATATTCCGGACTACCGCAACCTGATGACCAGTTACGACAAGCTGGCGAAGTGAACCGTCAGGTTTGAACCATACTGACTGTTCAGCCGCCTTCAGGAACCTGCCAATGGCCAAGTCCTCCCGCAAGAAAGACCTGCAAGCACCCACCGAGAAACTGGGCGGCAAGGCCTACGAGAAGCAACTGAAAAGCCTGCATGTCGAACTGGTGAAGCTGCAGGAATGGGTCGTGGCCAAGGGCCTGAAGGTGTGCATCGTGTTCGAGGGGCGTGATGGTGCTGGCAAGGGTGGCACCATCAAAGCCATTACCGAGCGGGTGAGCCCCCGGGTATTCCGCGTGGTGGCGCTGCCAGCGCCGACCGAGCGGGAAAAAACCCAGATGTACGCCCAACGTTACCTCAACCACCTGCCGGCAGCTGGTGAGGTGGTGATCTTCGACCGCAGCTGGTACAACCGCGCCGGTGTCGAGCGGGTGATGGGTTTTTGCACCGAAGAGCAGGCCAGCAAATTCCTCACCGTGGTGCCGTTGCTGGAAAAACTGATGGTCGAGTCGGGGATCATCCTCATCAAGTACTGGCTGGAAGTCAGCGCCGACGAACAGACCCGCCGCCTGCAGGACCGCATCAGTGACGGCCGCAAACTGTGGAAGCTCTCGCCCATGGACCTGAAGTCCTATACCCGCTGGGACGAATACACCCGCGCACGTGACGAGATGTTCACCGCTTCGGATTCGTCCTGGGCACCGTGGTTCCTGGCCCACTCCAACGACAAGCGCCGCGCGCGGCTGAACATCATCAGCCACTTGCTGACACGGGTGCCTTACAAGGACATCACCCGTGACCAGGTGGTGAAGCTGCCCAAGCGCGGCAAGATCGGCAAGTACAAGGCGGTGGCGTATCCCTTCAAAGTGGTGGAAGAACGCTTCTGACCCTCGTTTTGGCGCTTCAGGCGTAGGATCTTTCCTAACCTGAAACCAAATGCTTCAGTTCAAGTTAGCTTGGGAATTATCCTACGCGCGCCGCTGCCGTTTCGCTGTTGTCGATGATGAGCATCAGGGCTAATTTCCCCGGGTCGTCATGGTTTGACGATCGGGTGTGAGAGCCCGGTGATACATCGTGCCAGTGCTATGGCAGCCGTTCGTGGGCAGGCGTTTGCCTGGCCGGAATTCCGATGTTCGCCGGTCTCTCACCCCACGTCCGGCTGCCACCCTGCTTCTGTGAGAGGAAGTTGAGTGGGGGCTTCGTGTACTGAACTCGGAGAAGCATCATGAAAAAGCTCGTACCTGATCCGCCCACCGCAAAAACCACCTCCCGCTCGTTCTACACCATCAACAACGACATGCCCTCAGCCGAGGCATTGCTCTACGTGATTCAGCTACTGCGCGGCATCGAAGACACCCTGGACGAATACATCTGCGGCAATGTCGGCGAGCCGGGTATCGGCATGCTGGTCAATTCTGTACACAACGTGCAGATGGGGCGGGCGTTGACCGAATTGGTGCTGACCCGGGAGGCTGGAGATATCAGCTGGCACTGAGGCAGGTGTTGCTCGGCGCATTTGAGCCGTTAGCCGGGCCGCAAGGTTAGCGACTACCCATGTGGGAGCGGGGTTCAGCCACTTGCTGACACGGGTGCCTTACAAGGACATCACCCGTGACTAGGTGGTGAAGCTGCCCAAGCGCGGCAAGATCGGCAAGTACAAGGCGGTGGCGTATCCCTTCAAAGTGGTGGAAGAACGCTTCTGATCCTCGTTTTGGCGCTTCAGGCGTAGGATCTTTCCTAACCTGAAACCAAATGCTTCAGTTCAAGTTAGCTTGGGAATTATCCTACGCGCGCCGCTGCCGTTTCGCTGTTGTCGATGATGAGCATCAGGGCTAATTTCCCCGGGTCGTCATGGTTTGACGATCGGGTGTGAGAGCCTGCTTACAACCAAGAGCAGTACCGTCATGGTAGCTGTGCGTGGGCAGGCCTTTGCCTGGCCGGTTTTCGCTCTTGTTTGGCCGGTCTCTCACCCCACGTACAGCTGCCACCTAATCCTGTGAGAGGGAACGGGGCAGCTTCTGCCATCAAACGAGAGAAAGTCATGAAGAAGATTGTTCCTGATCCGCCCAGCAAACTCACCACACGCTCGTTCTACACCATCAACAACGACATGCCCTCAGCCGAGGCATTGCTCTACGTGATTCAGCTACTGCGGAATTGGTGCTGACCCGGGAGGCTGGAGATATCAGCTGGCACTGAGGCAGGTGTTGCTCGGTGGCCATACTCCGCGGTGGATTGTTCGCGGATAAATCCGCTCCTACACAGCTCAAGTCATCACGGGCGTGAGTCATTCCTTTCCCTGGGCTGAAACGGCGGCGCCCCATTCGCGGGTAAACCCGCTCCTACAGGTTTAGCGCCAGCCTGAAGAGCGGCGCAGTACCTGTGGGGCCGGGTCTACCCGCGAACGGGGCGCCGCGGATTTACTGCCGTTATACGTTGAATCGGAAGTGCATCACATCGCCGTCTTTGACGATGTAGTCCTTGCCTTCCAGGCGCCATTTACCGGCTTCCTTGGCACCGCCTTCACCCTTGAACTGGATGAAGTCGTCATAAGCCACCACTTCAGCGCGGATGAAACCTTTTTCGAAGTCGGTGTGGATCACGCCAGCGGCCTGCGGGGCGGTGGCGCCGACACGCACGGTCCATGCACGGACTTCCTGCACGCCGGCAGTGAAGTAGGTCTGCAGGTTGAGCAGCTCGTAGCCAGCGCGGATAACGCGGTTCAGGCCAGGCTCTTCCAGGCCCAGGGCCTCGAGGAACATGTCTTTCTCTTCACCGTCGTCGAGTTCGGCGATTTCGGCTTCGATCTTGTTGCACACCGGTACCACGACCGCGCCTTCTTCTGCGGCGATGGCGCGGACCACGTCCAGGTGCGGGTTGTTGTCGAAACCGTCTTCAGCCACGTTGGCGATGTACATCACCGGCTTGCTGGTCAGCAGGTGGAAGCCACGGATGACGGTTTTTTCGTCGTCAGCCATGTTCTTCATCAGGCTGCGCGCAGGCTTGCCTTCGGTGAAGTGCGGAATCAGCTTTTCCAGAATGGCCTTTTGCGCCAGGGCTTCCTTGTCGCCGCCCTTGGCATTGCGGGTGACCTTCTGCAGTTGCTTCTCGCAGCTATCGAGGTCGGCGAAGATCAGTTCGAGGTCGATGATCTCGATGTCGCGCTTGGGGTCGACGCTGTTGGAAACGTGGATCACGTTCTCGTCTTCGAAGCAGCGCACCACGTGGGCGATGGCGTCGGTCTCGCGGATGTTGGCGAGGAATTTGTTGCCCAGGCCTTCACCTTTCGAGGCACCGGCCACCAGGCCCGCGATGTCGACGAACTCCATGGTGGTCGGCAGGATGCGGTTAGGCTTGACGATCTCTGCCAGCGCAGCCAGGCGCGCGTCGGGCATCGGCACGATGCCGCTGTTCGGCTCGATGGTGCAGAAGGGGAAGTTCTCCGCCGCGATGCCAGACTTGGTCAGGGCGTTGAACAGGGTGGACTTGCCGACGTTGGGCAGGCCGACGATGCCGCAATTGAAACCCATGGGTATTCCCCTTTCTAAAGTGTCAGGCCTTCTGGCTGTGCAGCTCGCGCATCGCCTTGGCGAAGTCGCCGGCAAGCACGTCCGGCAGCACGCCGAGGGCAAAATCGATGCTGGCGTCGAGCTTCTCCTGCTCGGCGCGCGGCGCGCGGCCCAGGACGAAGTTGGAGACCAGCTTGGCGTCACCCGGGTGGCCGATGCCAAGCCGCAGGCGGTGGAAGTCGTTCTGGTTGCCGAGCTGCGCGATGATGTCGCGCAGGCCGTTGTGCCCACCATGGCCACCGCCGCGCTTGAGCTTGGCGACGCCCGGAGGCAGGTCGAGTTCGTCATGCGCCACCAGGATTGCTTCCGGCTTGATGCGGAAGAAATTGGCCAAGGCCGCCACGGACTGGCCGCTACGGTTCATGTAGGTGGTGGGGATGAGCAGACGAACGTCGTTGCCCTGATGGCTGAATTTTGCCGTCAGGCCGAAATACTTGCGGTCAGCGGTCAAGGAGACGCGCTGGGCGCTGGCAATGCGTTCAACGAAAAGAGCCCCTGCGTTATGCCGGGTCTGTTCGTATTCGGGGCCGGGGTTACCCAAGCCGACGATCAACTGGATGGCGGTCACGTAGGGGCTCTTCCTTGGAGTTGGTGGGTTACGGTGCGCGGCACTGTAACCCGATCAACACCGGCGCGCGAGTGGATTACTCAGCGGCGCCTTCTTCAGCTTCTGGAGCAACGCGTGGCGCGTGAACGTTGGCAACAGCTTTGTCATCACCGTGGGCCAGAGCTACGAACTCTACGCCTTTCGGAGCTTTCAGGTCCGACAGGTGGATGATGGTGCCGATTTCAGCGTTGGCCAGGTCAACTTCGATGAACTCAGGCAGGTCTTTGGCTTCGCAGGAAACTTCGATCTGCGATTCAACGTGCGAGATCTCGCCGCCTTTCTTGGTCGGTGCTTCTTCGTTGATGAAGTGCACTGGAACAACAGCGGTCAGCTTCTGGCCAGCAACGACGCGGATGAAGTCAGCGTGCATGATGAACTGCTTGGCAGGGTGACGCTGCATGGCCTTGACGATGACGTTTTGCTTGACGCCGTCAACGTTCAGCTCGATCACGTGGCTGAAGGCAGCCTCGTCTTCGAACAGCTTGGTGATTTCCTTGGCCAGGATGGTCAGGGACTCGGCGTCCTTGTTACCACCGTAAACAACGGCTGGGATGTGAGCGGAGTGACGCAGGCGGCGGCTCGCACCTTTCCCCAGGTCAGTACGCGCTTGGGCGTTCAGAGTGAAATCAGTCATTTTGTTTCTCCAAAATAGCCCCCCGAGGGCGTTTGCGACCAGCGCCAACGGGGATGGCAAAAAAGCCCCGCCCCAACAAATGCTGGGGCGGGGCGCTTCATATCAATACACGTTCCGCTTAGCGGAACATCGCACTGATCGATTCTTCATTGCTGATGCGGCGGACCGCTTCAGCTACAACCGGTGCGATATCCAGCTGGCGGATACGGTCACAGGCTTGAGCAGCGGCGGACAGCGGAACGGTGTTGGTCACCACCAGCTCGTCCAGTACCGACTTCTCGATGTTCTCGATCGCACGGCCCGACAGGACAGGGTGCGTGCAGTAGGCATAAACCTTGGCCGCGCCGTGTTCTTTCAGAGCCTTGGCCGCATGGCACAGGGTGCCGGCGGTATCGACCATGTCGTCTACCAGGATGCAAGTGCGCCCTTCGACGTCGCCGATGATGTGCATGACTTCGGAGTGGTTGGCCTTTTCACGGCGTTTGTCGATGATACCCAGGTCGACACCCAGGGACTTGGCGACGGCACGTGCGCGCACGACACCACCGATGTCCGGGGAGACGATCATCAGGTTCTCGAAACGCTGGTCTTCGATATCGTCGACGAGTACGGGCGAACCGTAGATGTTGTCGACAGGAATATCGAAGAAACCCTGGATCTGGTCAGCGTGCAGGTCGACGGTGAGAACACGGTCGATACCCACGACAGTGAGCATGTCAGCGACAACTTTGGCGCTGATGGCTACACGTGCCGAACGCGGACGGCGGTCCTGGCGGGCGTATCCGAAGTAAGGAATCACGGCGGTGATTCGGGATGCTGAGGAGCGGCGGAAGGCGTCGGCCATCACTACCAGTTCCATCAGGTTATCGTTGGTCGGGGCACAAGTCGGCTGAATAATGAAAACGTCTTTACCGCGAACATTTTCATTGATCTCAGTGCTGATCTCGCCGTCGGAGAACTTACCGACAGAGACGTCACCGAGAGGGATATGCAGCTGACGTACGACACGCCGAGCCAGATCGGGGTTAGCGTTCCCCGTAAAGACCATCATCTTGGACACGCGCAGTACCTGGAGGCTGAGGGTATACCTGGATGAGTATAAGGAAAATGGCAGGGGCGGCTGGATTCGAACCAACGCATGGCAGGATCAAAACCTGCTGCCTTACCGCTTGGCGACGCCCCTGTATCTGTTGCTGCGAGCGCTAGGCACTCGGCTTCTTGACCAGACTTTGCAGCTTGCGATGCAACATCGAAACATTGCTTCCTTTCGCCACAAACCCTGTTTGGGTCGCTGAAAGAAGGGCCAGAACTTTATCAGCTTCGGCTTTGCTTGGGAAGGCCCCAAACACACAACTTCCAGTTCCTGTTAGTCGAGCTTCGGTGAATTTACCCAGAGAATTCAATGCGTTTCGAACTTCTGGATACCGCTGCTCAACCACCCCTTGGCAGTCATTTCGACTGTTTCCCTCGGGAACGGGGCGCATCTTAAGGGGGAGAGAATCACGTGTCAACTGCGGATGTGAAAAAATTTCTGCTGTACTGACAGGCACTTGCGGCACCAGCACGACATACCACGGCTCGATCGGGTCGACCGGGGTCAGTTGTTCGCCGACACCCTGGGCAAACGCCGCGTGGCCACGGACGAAGACCGGTACGTCGGCGCCCAGGGCAAGCCCCAGATCGGCCAGGCGATCTTCGTCCCAGTCCAGTTGCCACAAATGTGCCAGCGCCAGCAGGGTGGTCGCCGCATTCGAACTGCCGCCGCCGATGCCGCCGCCCATGGGCAGCACCTTGCTCAGCCAGATGTCGGCACCCAGGCGGCTGCCCGACTGTTCCTGAAGCTTGCGCGCGGCACGCACGATCAGGTTGCTGTCGTGGGGGACCGACTCGATTTCGCTGTGCAGGTGGATCACGCCGTCTTCACGCACGGCGAATGTCAGCTCGTCACCGTGGTCGAGGAATTGGAACACGGTCTCCAGTTCGTGGTAGCCATCCGGGCGGCGCCCGATGATGTGCAGCCACAGGTTGAGCTTGGCCGGGGCGGGCAGGGTGAGCGTAGGCATCGATCAATGCCCCAGCTGGCGCGGCTGCCAGTCCTTGACCACCAAGGTCACATCGATGTCTTTGCCGTGCAGCTTCAGGCGTTCGGGCAACCAGTAGCCATTCTGCTCGGTGTAGCTCAGGTATTGCACCTGCCAGCCATCCTGGTCGAGGCTGGCCAGGCGGCTGTCGCCGTCCAGGGTCAGCTTGCTCTTGGTGTCTGGAGCGGGCAGCCCGCGTACCCACCAGACCAGGTGCGAAACCGGCAATTGCCAGCCCAGTTGTTCTTCCAGCAAGGCTTCGGGGCTGGTGGCTTCGTAGCGGCCCTGGTTGGCCACCTCCAGCACCACGCCGCCGGGGCGACCGGTCAGGCGCGCGGCGCCACGGCCCAGCGGGCCGGCCAGGCGAATGTCGTAGTAATCCTGGCGTTGCAGCCAGAACAGCGTGCCGCTGCCGGAATCGCGCGGGGCGCGGATACCGACCTTGCCGTTGATCTGCCAGCCATCGAGGCTGCTCAGTTGCTCTTTATGGGCGCGCCACTGCTGCGGGTCGCCGTGGCCCTGCAGGGCTTCGCGGCTACCAAAACCAGCACAGCCGGCCAGCAGGGCAATCAGGGTGAAGGTGATGCAATGGCGCAAAAACATGGCGTTAAAGGGTCTCGGATCCGGTCAGGCGCAAGACGGTCTTGCGCAGGATAGGGCTGTCGGGCTGGGCCTCGAAGGCCTTGGCCCAGACCTGGCGGGCTTCACGGCGCTTGCCGTTGGCCCACAGGACTTCGCCCAGGTGGGCGGCCACTTCGTGGTCGGGGAAGCGCTGCAAGGCTTGGCGCAGGTAGCCTTCGGCTTCGTCGAGGTTGCCCAGGCGGTAGGCGACCCAGCCCATGCTGTCGAGCACCGCTGGGTCATCCGGGGTCAGCTGGTGGGCTTTGTCGATCAGCGCCTTGGCTTCGGTATAGCGCGTGGTGCGGTCGGCCAGGGTGTAACCCAGGGCGTTCAGGGCCATGGCGTTTTCCGGCTCGCGGGCGATGATGGCGCGCAGGTCTTTTTCCATCTGCGGCAGGTCGTCGCGTTTTTCGGCGAGCATGGCGCGGGTGTAAAGCAGGTTGAGGTCGTCCGGGTAGCGCTGGATGGCCTGTTGCAGCACCTGGTTGGCCTGGGCGTCCTTGTTGTTGTTGCTGTAGCTTTCCGATTCGATCAGGTACAGCTGGATGGCGATGTCCGGCTGTGCTTCGCGGGCTTCTGCGAGCATGCGCGAAGCCTCGGTACCCCGGCCGTTGGCGATGAGAATATCGGCCTGGCGCAATTGCGCCGGCAGGTAATCGGGGCCCGGGCCGACCAGTGCGTATTCACGCAGGGCGCCGGCCGGGTCATGGCGTTCTTCGGCGATCCGCCCCAGGTTGAGGTGAGCAGCATCGACATTGCTGTCGCGCTCGATCATTTCGCGCAGGTAGCTCTCGGCCTCGTCCCAGTCCTTGTTTTCCAGGCATACCAGCGCCAGGGAGTAACGCAGCTCGTCGTCTTCCGGGTAATCCTGCACCAGGCTGATGAACTCGCCCTTGGCGTCGGCGATACGGTCCTGTTCGACCAGGGTACGCGCGTAGGTCAGGCGCAGGCGCTTGTCTTCGGGGTTGTCGCGGATGGCCCCGCGCAGCAGCGGCAGGGCTTCCGGGCCACGGTCCAGGGCCTGAAGCAGGCGCGCGCGCAGCAGGATCGGGGCTATTTCGCCATTTTGCGCCGGGTTTTCTTCAAGTAGTTCCAGGGCTTCTTCGGCCTTGCCGTCCTGGTTCAGCAGCAGCGCCTTGCCGAACACCAGCTGGCTGTTGTCGGGGTACTTGACCAGCAGCCGGTCGAAGCTCTGCAGCAGCCCGTCCCGGGTGCTCTGGTCGGTTTCGGCAGCAGAGAGGGCGAGGAAGTCGAAGTGCGTGTCGCCCTGGCCCTGCAGCACCTTCTCCATATAGGTCATGGAGTCGTCATAGCGACCGGCGCGTGCCAGTTGGATGGCGGCGGCGCGCTGGGCGTCGAGGTTCTGCGGGTCGTTTTTGGCCCAGATGAGCGCGCTGTCCAGCGCCGGCTCGTCGGCGCCGAGGTACTCGGCGATGCGGAAGGCACGCTCGGACACGGCAGGGTCCTGGGTCTTCTCGGCCTGGTGGGCGTAGTTGGCCAGGGCAATGTCGAAGCGGTTGCGCTGGCCGGCCAGCTCGGCCACCAACAAGCTATAGAGCGTGTCCTGTTTGAACGACCCATACACCACGGGCTTTTCGGCCTCACCTTTGCCGGCGTCGGCAACGGGAGGCTCGGCCGTCTGCGGGGCCAGGCTCTGGCAGCCCTGGAGCAGGGCGAAGGCAAGCAGCAGTGCGAAGGGTCTGTTCATATAAGGAGGCTTAAAAGGACTTACCGGCGGTCGGAGCATGATGACACAAGCGCGGGGGCAAACCCACAGGCGAAGGTCGCGGTTTACAGCGTGGGTGTTGCTAGGTGGGACAGTGGGATGAAGTAGAGGTTCGCAAGGGTGTGCAGCAGTAGGGATCCGCATTTTGGGCGTTCGATCCCGTTGGAGGGTGGAGGCGTGAGGGCCCCGATTGGCCTCCCCCTGGCATCCAGCACCTGTTCACCAGAATGTCAGGGAGCATTTGAAGCGGGCGATTGAAAAAAATCGCTGCGTCGGCGTGGAGGATGGTTCAGTTCGAGTGGAATGGCCTGATAGCCCCCTTTGGTGGTTGAGTTAGTTTACTGACTCACCTACCGAAGCCTAACGGAACACGCCTTGATGAATCATCTTTTCGACTTCATCAGGCGTTTCCCGAAATACTCGAACTCAAGGAGATCGCCATGACAGTTATTTCGAAATCGCTTGAAGATTTACTGACCAGGATTTATGCCGACGACAAGGTTTCCATGAAAGAATTCCTGACCCTGCAGGCGGATGCAGACAACCGCTGGGAAAGGGTGATTGCTGAGCTAGGGCCGAATACGACGCTACTGGCATTCCAGAAGGCGATGGATGTTGCAATGCACATGCTGCACCTGAGTGTCGAACATATCAAAAGGCAAGAGCTCACCGATCTTGGCGAAGCAGTAGTGAAAGATGCGGTAACTGCCCAGGTTGAATATGTAAGAGCAGGTTGCGCGCTGAGCCTGAGGGCGTTGAAGGTTGGCCCCAACTCCATTTGATCTGATAGCTATGCCTGTCTAGCAGGGGCCGGCGAGGCGCGTGAGTGCTCCGCGCTCACGTCTCGCTCGAGCCGGGCCGTTTTGCCGAGGTTGGCATGCACCTGGGCAGGGCGCCCGCGGGAAGGGCATGCCCCGGCGATAGTCCAATACCGGGCTGATTGATGACAATAGCGAACGTGCTTTAGCTAATCCTCGCCATATGAATAGTTGAGGAATTGCCAGTACTAGTGAGATGGAGCCTGTACGGATAATTTTTTCTAGTAGTCCTGCGTGTTGATAAATGTTTTTGTTGTCAGCAATATATTTGCAGTTGGCTAAGATGACTCAAAAGAATCGGTGTGCTTATGGGCAATATAGCATTGCGCGATCAGGACGATTGACATGAGGGTGATGATGAGGAAGCCTATTATTCCCGGCTCCATCATGCTCATCTCCGGCGTTCTCGGTACAGAATCTCGCCGAATTCTTTACCCTTCTCTTCGCCGTAGTCACCGGCATATTTTCCTCCTATGGCTCCGCCGACCACTGCGCAAAAAACTCCGCCCGAACCTCCAGTGGCAATTCCCAAACCCACGCACACACCGGGGCCGGCTTGGCAGATCTCGAGATTCAAATGAGATATCGGCACGCGTGAGTTAACAGTAATGCTAGAAATAAGGCGAGGTTGAAGATGACGAGTCTGCAGAGTCGTTTTTTCATTCGTTCGGGTAGCCGATCAACCTCGTCAAAATTTATCAGGCCTCTGCGTGCATACGCCTCTGGGAAAACTAACATCAGAGACAGCGCTCCAAATCGAATGATTTTGCCGGTCAGGCCGAATTCAGAATATAGCTTTCTATTGTCGTTGATGATTTTGCAGCTGGGTAGCAGGGACTCTATATATTCGGTATCACGATGTGATAAATAAAATGTTAGAGGTAGTGAGATAAAAATCGCTGTAAAAATAATGCCATAGGCTGCGCCTAAAGCAAGTTGGGTTGTGGTCACTTTGTCACTCGCTCATACAAAATTTCGCCCAAATATTCTCCTCCTTCACTTCCGAGTTTCCCGCCTACGATTCCTCCCAAGGCTCCGCCCCCTACCCCACACGCGATCGCTCCAGGCCCGCCTGATGCTATTCCTAAGACCACGCTACAGGCTGCCATTCCAATGAGATTTCCACCGATTGCGCCAACTAGGCCTCCTCCCACGCTACCTGCAAGTGCACCACTCTCAACGATGGTAGCTCTTTTGCATTCTTCATCTCTCCCTTCTGCGCATGCTTTTTTGATTGATAAGCTTGTGCTTGCGACCTCCAACGCAATGCCGATATAGGCGCCTTTCTTGATCAGGTTCGCTGCCTTGCCAACCCCTGCGACCTTATCGGCATACCCTGCAATTTCCCCTGCATGCAAATAGCTTTTCGTGGAGATGCCAAGCGTTCTTTTGATCGACCCGTTGTTTCGCAAACTGGCACCAAACGCTGCCATTTTGCTCAACTGCTCATCCAGCTTAGCGAACAACGCCGCACGCCTGGCATAGAACTGATCGCGAGCTTTGAGTGTCCCGGAGCTCATGTGCTCCTGATACAGCTTTTCAATTTCCAGTAATGTGTCTTGAATAGCCTTCAAGTGCTTGCTCCAGCCATCGCTGACCACGCCTGCGCCCATGGATGCATGGGCGAGCAGGCTTTTCAATAATTCGAAATTCTCGAGAAAAAACTCGTCAGCCCCTTGCCCGCTACGCATCAAGCCAATATGCGTAACCGCAGCCTTCGACATCAAAAACGCCTCGTGGCTGGTACAGGTGGGTGTAGACCAGTCCCCCATGATCACCAACTCACCACTTTTGACCACGGTGTTGTAGATGTGCGCGTTGAGCACATCAAACTTGTTCACAGCGTGGCCGCTCAGGATAAGGCCGGCCTTCAGGGTATGGTAGTTCTGCATCCTGGGATTGATGAACGCGCGGGCTTCGGACATGGCGGTTTCCTCACGCGTATTTCTTGTTGCTGATCCGGTCCCATCCGCCAGCGATGTTGCCGCCGCCGGTGCCGTCCGTACGTTTCTGCTGGGTGTAGGTGGTCTTGATTCTGCCGTAGTCGAGCTGCACCACTTCTATTGGAATGCCATCGTCTGCGCTCTGCGTATAGTCGGCGATGATCACCTCTTCAAGGATGATTTCGTAATATTTGAGTTTGTCGCCGCCGGCTCGGCACAGCGCCAGCCTGACTTCTTTCAGATGCTGGCCTGCACAACTGGCCTCCATCAGTTTGCAACTGGCACTGTCGAGAAACTTTTTGAAGGTGAAATGGCTGACGGCAGTGCGGCCTGATGTGGCGCCGCCGGCGGAGCTTGCGGAGGCTGAAGTGCTTTGGCTCACACCGAAGTCATAACCGTTTACTTCGATCCATTTGTTGTACTTTTCATCCAGTGCTTCGCCTGGGATGTCGTCGATTTTCAAATAGGCATCAAATGCCATGCTTACCTCTCCTTGGCAGTCATTGAGTGTTAAGTTTTTATACGCAGGCGGGAGCTTGGCCCGGTCAGTGAGGGGCAAGGCTAGGCGTCGAATTGAGAGGGGGCAATACCTAAGGCTGTGTTTCAGAAACGGACTACAGACTCGTGGAATAAATTGCTTTGAATGTATCGAAAGTTGTCATTGCGCTCCTTATTTTGTAGGAAATATTCCTTAGGCCGACACAGATTTTGTGGGAGCCGGCTTGCCGGCGATCACCGGCAAAGCCGGTGCCATCATCGCGCTGTAGCATCGCCGGCAAGCCGGCCCCCCCAGGGTGCCCCGGTGTGCTTGCCGGCTGTGTTCCCCGTGCGAAAGCAGGCCGAGCGAGCAGGTGCTATCAGCTCAATAGCGAACGGTGGTTGTCCTGAAACCTGCGAAAGAGGACAATTATCGGCTTCCCGTCACAACCAGCGACCTTGCATGGCCTTTCTTGCACTTGGTATCAACCATAAGACTGCCTCGGTAGACGTACGCGAGCGCGTGGCGTTTACCCCAGAGCAGCTGGTGGACGCCCTGCAGCAGCTCTGCCGACTGACCGCCAGCCGCGAAGCGGCGATCCTGTCGACCTGCAACCGTAGCGAGCTCTATATAGAGCAGGACCAACTGTCCGCCGAGGCGGTTCTGCAGTGGCTGGCCGACTATCACCGCCTGAGCCTGGATGAACTGCGCGCCAGTGCCTACATCCACGAAGAGCACGACGCCGTCCGGCACATGATGCGGGTGGCCTCGGGCCTGGACTCGCTGGTGCTGGGCGAGCCGCAGATCCTCGGCCAGATGAAGTCGGCCTATGCCGTGGCGCGTGAAGCCGGCACCGTCGGCCCGTTGCTCGGGCGGCTGTTCCAGGCCACCTTCAGTGCGGCCAAGCAGGTGCGCACCGACACCGCGATTGGCGAGAACCCGGTGTCGGTGGCGTTTGCCGCGGTCAGCCTGGCGCGGCAGATCTTCAGCGACCTTGGCCGCAGCCAGGCGCTGCTGATCGGTGCTGGCGAAACCATTACCCTGGTGGCCCGCCACCTGCATGAGCAAGGCGTGCGCCGTATCGTCGTGGCCAACCGCACGCTGGAGCGCGCCAGCCTGCTGGCCGAGCAGTTCGGTGCGCATGCCGTGTTGCTGGCCGACATCCCCCAGGAGCTGGCCCACAGCGACATCGTCATCAGCTCCACGGCCAGCCAATTGCCGATCCTAGGCAAGGGTGCTGTGGAAAGCGCGCTGAAGCAGCGCCGGCACAAGCCGATTTTCATGGTCGATATCGCCGTGCCGCGGGACATCGAGCCGGAGGTGGGTGAACTCGACGACGTTTATCTGTACACCGTCGATGACCTGCACGAAGTGGTCGCAGAAAACCTCAAGAGCCGCCAAGGTGCGGCTCAGGCGGCCGAGGAGCTGGTTTCGGTGGGCGCCGAGGACTTCATGGTGCGCCTGCGCGAACTGGCCGCGGTGGATGTGCTGCGCGCCTACCGCCAGCAAAGCGAGCGCCTGCGCGACGAAGAACTGCAAAAGGCCCAGCGTCTGCTGGCCAACGGCGGCAACCCCGAAGATGTGCTGGCCCAGTTGGCCCGGGGGCTGACCAACAAACTCCTGCACGCGCCCAGCGTGCAGTTGAAAAAGCTCTCGGCCGAGGGCCGCCTCGATGCGCTGGCCATGGCCCAGGAACTCTTTGCCCTCAACGAGGGCTCGACGGACAAATCCTTGCAATGAAAGCGTCGCTGCTGAACAAACTGGACACGCTCCAGGACCGCTTCGAGGAAATCACCGCGTTGCTCGGTGATGGCGAAGTCATTTCCGACCAGACCCGCTTCCGCGCCTATTCCCGCGAGTACGCCGAAGTGGAGCCGGTGATCGCCGCCTATAAAGAGTGGCGCAAGGTGCAGGATGACCTCGAAGGCGCGCAGGCGCTGCTCAAGGACTCCGACCCCGACATGCGCGAGATGGCTGTCGAAGAGGTGCGCGAAGCCAAGGAGCAGCTGGTCGGCCTGGAGTCGCAGCTGCAACGCATGCTGTTGCCCAAAGACCCCAACGACGGGCGCAACGTGTTCCTGGAAATCCGCGCAGGCACCGGCGGCGATGAGGCGGCGATCTTCTCGGGCGACCTGTTCCGCATGTATTCGCGTTACGCCGAACGGCGTGGCTGGCGCCTGGAGATTCTGTCCGAGAACGAAGGCGAGCACGGCGGCTACAAAGAGATCATCGCCCGCGTCGAAGGTGACAGTGTTTACGGCAAACTCAAGTTCGAGTCTGGCGCGCACCGTGTGCAGCGGGTGCCGGAGACCGAGTCGCAGGGCCGTATCCACACTTCGGCGTGCACCGTGGCGGTACTTCCCGAGCCCGACGAGCAGGTGGCGATCGAAATCAACCCTGCCGACCTGCGCGTGGACACCTACCGCTCCTCGGGTGCCGGCGGCCAGCACGTCAACAAGACCGACTCGGCGATCCGCATCACCCACTTGCCCACCGGCATCGTGGTGGAGTGCCAGGAAGAGCGTTCGCAGCACAAGAACCGCGCCCGCGCCATGTCCTGGCTGTCGGCCAAGCTCAACGACATGCAGACCAGCGCAGCGCAGAATGCCATCGCCAGTGAGCGTAAGCTGTTGGTGGGCTCCGGTGACCGTTCCGAGCGCATTCGCACCTATAACTACCCACAGGGGCGAGTGACCGATCACCGCATCAACCTGACCCTTTATTCGCTCGACGACATCCTCGCCGGTGGCGTGGACGCGGTGATCGAACCATTGCTGGCCGAATACCAGGCCGATCAACTGGCCGCCCTGGGGGACTGATGACCATCATTGCCAGCCTGCTGCGCAACGCGCAGTTGTCGGATTCGCCCACCGAACGCCTGGATGCCGAACTGCTGCTGGCCGCAGCCATTGGCAAGTCACGCAGCTACCTGCACACCTGGCCCGAGCGCATCGTCAGCAGCGAGGATGCCGAGGCCTACGCCGGCTACCTTCAGCGCCGTCGTGCCGGCGAGCCGGTTGCCTACATTCTTGGGCAACAGGGTTTCTGGAAAATCGACCTGGAAGTGGCGCCGCACACGTTGATCCCGCGGCCGGACACCGAGCTGTTGGTCGAGACAGCCCTTGAGTTGCAGCCTGCCGCGCCCGCCAAGGTGCTCGACCTGGGTACCGGCACGGGTGCCATCGCCCTGGCCCTGGCCAGCGATTGCCCGGCCTGGCAGGTCACGGCGGTAGACCGGGTGGACGAGGCCGTGGCCCTGGCCGAGCGCAACCGCCAGCGCCTGGGCCTGGGGAACGTCAAGGTGCTGGCCAGCCATTGGTTCAGCAGCCTGGCCGGTGAGCGTTTCGACCTGATCGTCAGCAACCCGCCGTATATCGCCGCACAAGACCCGCACCTGGTCGAAGGTGATGTGCGCTTCGAACCGAGCAGTGCGCTGGTGGCCGGTGCCGATGGCCTGGATGACCTGCGGCTGATCGTCAGCGAGGCGCCGCAGTATCTGCTGGCTGGTGGCTGGCTGTTGCTCGAACATGGCTATGATCAGGCTGATGCGGTGCGCACACTGCTGGTGGCGCAAGGCTTTATCGATGTCGCCAGCCGCAAGGACCTTGGCGGCCATGAACGTATTTCCCTGGGGCGCCTGCCATGCTGACCGATCAGGAACTGTTGCGTTACAGCCGGCAGATCCTGCTGGCGCAGGTGGACATCGACGGCCAGTTGCGGCTCAAGCACAGCAAGGCGCTGATCGTCGGCCTGGGTGGCCTGGGCTCGCCGGTGGCGCTTTACCTGGCTGCGGCCGGCGTGGGTGAGCTGCACCTGGCCGACTTCGACACCGTCGACCTGACCAACCTGCAACGCCAGGTCATCCATGACAGCAGTAGCGTTGGCATGAGCAAGGTGGACTCGGCGCTGCAGCGGCTTGAGGCAATCAACCCTGAAGTCACCCTGGTCGCCCATCGCCAGGCGCTGGATGAGGACTCCCTGGCCGCCGCTGTTGCCGCCGTTGACCTGGTGCTGGACTGCTCGGACAACTTCGGCACGCGTGAGGCGGTTAACGCCGCCTGTTTCGCGCATGACAAGCCACTGGTCAGCGGCGCAGCGATACGCCTGGAAGGGCAGCTGTCGGTGTTCGACCCTCGGCGTGACACCAGCCCTTGCTACCACTGCCTGTACGGCCATGGCAGCGAATCCGAACTGACCTGTAGCGAAGCTGGCGTGATTGGCCCGCTGGTGGGGCTGGTCGGCAGCCTGCAGGCGTTGGAGGCCTTGAAGCTGCTGGCAGGTTTTGGCGAGCCACTGGTGGGCCGCCTGCTGCTGATCGATGCCCTCGGCACGCGCCTGCGTGAGCTGCGGGTCAAGCGTGACCCGGCTTGCGCCGTCTGTGGCAAGCGCGATGGCTGAGCGCTCGGCGCCGGTCGGCGTGATGGACTCGGGGGTCGGCGGTTTGTCGGTGCTCGCCGAGATCCAGCGCTTGCTGCCCAACGAGTCGCTGCTCTATGTTGCCGATTGCGGCCACGTGCCGTATGGCGAAAAAAGCCCGGACTACATCCGCCAGCGTTGCCGGCGCATCGCCGAGTTTTTCCAGGCGCAAGGCGCCAAGGCAATGGTCCTGGCGTGCAACACGGCAACGGTGGCGGCGGTTGCCGACCTGCGCGAGTTGTACCCCGACTGGCCGCTGGTGGGCATGGAGCCTGCGGTAAAACCGGCTGCTGCAGCCACCCGCGTCGGTGTGGTCGGCGTGCTGGCCACCACCGGCACCTTGCAGAGCGCCAAGTTCGCCGCCTTGCTCGACCGCTTCGCCAACGATGTGCGCGTGGTGACCCAGCCTTGCCCAGGGCTGGTCGAGCTGATCGAGACCGGTGACCTTGGTAGCCCGCAATTGCGCCAGTTGCTGATCACTTACGTGCAACCCTTGCTGGCAGCCGGTTGCGACACGCTGATCCTGGGCTGCACCCATTACCCCTTCCTGCGCCCGTTGCTGGCCGAGATGGTGCCCAGCGACGTGGCGATCATCGATACCGGCGCTGCGGTAGCCCGGCAATTGCAGCGCTTGCTGGCCGCCCGCGACCTGCTTGCCGATGGGCCAGCGCGCGCCGCCGCGTTCTGGACCAGTGCCGATCCGCAATCGCTGAAAAACATCCTTCCTGTGCTGTGGAATAAGTCGGACGCCGTTCAACCCTTTCAGTTGTAAAAAAAATGTGAAAACAGCTGAACTAACGTCCCATTTCTGATTTCTATTTTTTGCCTGACCTAGGCGAACACTTACAACAGCATTGGAAAGAAGGATGTTTCTCATGAGCAAACTGCTCGGCTTAGCGGCGGCTGCCGCTCTTGTTTTGGGGCAAGTCGCGGCGGCGCAGGCTGCCGATGTGTCGTTATCCGTAGGGCAGACGGGTGATTCGACCATGGTCTATCGCTTGGGGCTGCAGTCGAACTGGGATACGAGCTGGTGGCAAAGCAGTGTCGGTCGCTTGACCGGCTACTGGGACGGCGCCTACACCTATTGGGACGGTGACGAGACGGCCAGCAACCACAGCCTGTCGTTCGCACCGGTATTCGTTTACGAGTTTGCCGGGGAATCGGTAAAGCCGTACATCGAGGCAGGCATCGGGGTCGCTGCGTTTTCACGCACCAAGCTTGAGAGCAATGACCTGGGGTCTTCTTTCCAGTTCGAGGACCGAATCGGTTTTGGCCTGCGCTTTGCCGGTGGGCATGAGATCGGTGTGCGGGCCATTCACTATTCCAATGCCGGGATCAAGCAACCCAACGATGGGGTTGAAAGTTACAGCCTGCATTACCGCATGGCGCTTTGATCCTTCCGTAGCCGCCTCTTCGCGGGTCAGCCCGCGAAGAGGCGGCTACTGCCGATACAGGATTCAGCGTGGCAACGGCCACAAACTGCTGACATCGAGCACTTCCAGCACCAGCTCCGGCTCGCGCAGCGGCAAGCGCTGCAGCAACTCCTCAGCGGCACTCTCAGGTGTCCAGGCATCCGGCACAGCTTGCACCGATGTAACCGGTGTCTTGAGCGACTGCGGCGCCACCACGGTCAGGTCGATACCCTTGTCCTTCAACGCCTGGCGCTCTTCGCGTAGCCACTGCGGCATGTTGTTCCAGCCCGCTGTCACTTGCGTCGGCGCATACAACTGCAGCGCCGAATAGCGGTTGAATATCGCCATTACCTGCGGTGCGTCGCCCTTGGCCAGCAACGGCTGGACCTTGGCTAGGCAATGCTCGCCGGCCAGCTGGTTGCTGCTGACGATTGCCTCGAACAGCTCGCTGTGCGGCACATTGTCGGCCAAGTACTCACTGGTACCTGCGTTGATGATCAGGGTGTCCAGTGAGCCCCAGGCATGACAAAGCTGCTGGCAGGCGCTTGCCGCCTGGTCTTCTTCATGCAGCTGCGAAGGCAGGCGCAACAGCTTGCTGCCATAACGCGCTGCCAATGCGCCGAGTTCATCGCCTTCCTTGGCACTTGCGGCAACACGGTGCCCTTGTTCGAGCAAACGCGTTACCAGGGCCAAACCCAGTCCATTGGAGGCGCCCGTAACCCAGAAAATACGCGATTGATTCAATTTGCTGCCCTCTGATCCGACCGGCGTGGCAGGCCTTTGAAGGCTTCGAGCGCACGCTTACGGCTACTGCTGAGATCGACTATAGGACTGTGATACGAATTATTAACCAAAAGGTCCGTAACCTTCATGGGCTGATGGATGTTTTTTTCATCTTCCCCGCTTAATTCGGGTAACCAGTGGCGGATGAACGCCCCCTGGGGGTCGAAGCGTTGCGACTGTGAAACCGGGTTGAAAATACGGAAATAGGGCACTGCGTCGGTGCCCGTGGAGGCGCTCCACTGCCAGCCGCCGTTGTTCGCGGCCAGATCACCGTCTATCAGGTGGCGCATGAAATGCCGTTCGCCCTTGCGCCAATCGATCAGCAGGTTCTTGCTGAGGAACATCGCAACGATCATGCGCAGGCGGTTATGCATCCAACCTGTGTGCAGCAGTTGGCGCATCGCCGCGTCGATGATCGGGAAGCCGGTGCGCCCCTGTTCCCAGGCCTCGAGGTCTGCTGGCGCATCGCGCCAGGGCAGGGCTTCGGTCTGGGCGCGGAAAGCGCGGTGGCGCGACACCTGTGGATAACCCGTCAGTATGTGTTTGTAGAATTCACGCCAGAGCAATTCGTTGATCCAGGTCTGGATGCCGCTGCTGCCACTGTCGAACTCGCCGCGGTTGCTGGCCAGGGCCGCGTGCAGGCATTGGCGCGGCGAAATTACCCCTGCTGCCAGGTAGGCCGACAGCTGGCTGGTGCCGGGTTTGGCCGGGAGGTCTCGCAGATGCTGGTAATCGTCGACCGTCTCGTCGAGAAAGCGTGAGAGCCGGGCCTGCGCCTCTTCTTCGCCGGCAGGCCAGTGCTGGCTGAGGGTGTGCGGTGGTGTGTCGAAGCCTTCGATGTGCTGGGGGATCGGGTCGCTGGCAATCTCCAGCGGCGCCTGGCGTTTTACCCGTGAGGCTTGCGATGGCGGGCTGCGGTGCAAATGTTCCAGGCAGACCTTCTTGAACTGGCTGAAGACCTGAAAGTAGTCGCCGCTGCGGGTCAGAATTGTGCCAGGGCGGAACAGCAGCTGGTCGAGGTAGCTGTGGGCCTGAATGCCGGAAGCTTCAAGCAACGTGCGGGTGGCCTGGTCACGGTTGTTTTCGTTGATGCCATATTCATCGTTCCAGTGCACCGCTTCGATGGCGTGCTGGCGGCATACCTTGAGCACCGCGGGCGCGGCCTCGTCCCAGGTGTCGATGGTGCGGATCAGCAGCGGAATATTCAGTTTTTCCAGCGACTGGCGCAGGTCGCGCAGGTTGCGCAGCCAGAAGTCGACCTTGCACGCGGCATCATCGTGGGCCTGCCACTGGCCTGGGCTGGCCAGCCATAAGGCCACGGTCGGGCCGCGCTCGCAGGCCGCGCTCAGGGCGCTGTTGTCGTCAATGCGCAGGTCGCTGCGCAGCCAGATCAGTTGCATGGGGCAATCATCTCTACAGGTGGGCGGTCATTGCCTTGCAGCGCACGCAATGCCGCCTGGGGGGTATCGAACAGGGCAAGGTCGGGAAGGCCGAAGGCTTGCAGTTGAGCTTGATGAAGGGAGACCGTGGCGCCGCCCAGCAGTTTTGGCCCGGGCACCCCTTGCAGCGTGCGCAGCAACGCCCGGCTATCGATGCGCGGGCCCAGGTGCAACAGCAGTGCGCGAGGTTGCAGCGCAGTGACGGCCCGTTGCAGTTCCACGCCGCTGACCGGTTGTTCGAGCACTTCGACGGGGATGCCGTTGTTGCTCAGCAGCCAGGCGCATAGCCACAGGCTGGGGTCGAAGGCGTGCTGACTGTCTTGTGCAAGCAGCACGGGCGGCCCTTGCAGCGATTGATTGTCGTGGTACACCCGCGCTCCCAGCTTGCTGCGCAGCCAGGTATGGAAGAACACCTGTTCCAGCCGGGCGTTGAAATAGTTACGCCAGCGTTGTGCCAGGCTGTCCATCAACGGCAGCAACAGCTGCTCGCAAAGCGTGATGGCCGGGTACAGCGCCATGGCCTGGTTGAGTTGCTGGTCGAGGGCGCGTTGAGACAGGTTGGCGATGGCCTCGATCAACTGTTGCTGACGGGTTTGCCAGTCACCGCGCGGGGCCACGCCGGCTGGCTTGTCGAGCAGCTCGCGCACCTGGCCAACTGATGCACCGCGCTCCAGCCAGGCGAGGATGGCCTCGACCCGCTCGACTTGATCGCTGCCGTACAGGCGGTGACCCTTGGCAGTACGTTGCGGCTTGAGCAGGCCGTAGCGTCGCTCCCATGCACGCAGGGTCACCGGGTTCACACCCGTGCGCCGCGCCAGTTCACCGATGGGCAGGGGCGTGTCAGACGGCATTGCGCAGCCCCAGGCTGTCGGGGTGAGGCTGAAGGTAGGCCTGCTGCTGCAGGTACGGGTCAGGGTATTTGCGCAGGTAGTGTTTGAGCAGGGTCAGCGGCACCACCAGCGGCACCACACCTTGCTGGTACTGGTCGATCAGGTGCTGCAGCTCGGCCTTGTCCTGATCCGTCAGTGCGCTTTTGAAATAGCCGCTGAGGTGCTGCAGCACGTTGCCATGGGTGCCACGGCTGGCGCAGCGGCGCAGGGCCTGCATCAGCTGGCTGAAATAGCGCGGGCCGATCTCCTGCGGGTCGTCCTCTCGGCGCATGGTGCCCAGCAGGCGGCCGAGCTGGCGATAGGCATGGGGGTTGTTGGCCATCAGCAAGTACTTGTAGCGCGAATGGAAGCGCACCAGTGCGCCGCGGCTCAAGCCTTCGGCAAGCAGGTGCTGCCAGTCTGCATAGGCGTAGACGCGGCTGATGAAGTTCTCGCGCAGTACCGGATCGTGCAGACGGCCTTCTTCTTCGACCGGCAGGTCGGGGCGACGTGCGCAGAAGGCTGCTGCGTAGGCACCTGTGCCGCCTTGAAGGGCGGGGTAGCCGTTTTCCTGATACACCTTGACCCGCTCCAGCCCGCAGGAGGGCGACTTCTGCATGAAGATGTAGCCACAGATGTCATCGAGTTCCATTGCCATTCGTTCGCCGTACAGGGCGAGCGGGCCGGTCACGTCCATGTCGGGGTCACGGGTGCCGACCACCGAAGGGTTTTGTGGGTCGCCTACCAGGCGGATAGGATCGCGCGGTATACCCAGGCCGATGGCCACTTCGGGGCAGACTGGCGACCAGTCGAAATGCGCTTCGAGCTGCGTACGGCACAAGTCGGATGCTTTGTGCCCACCGTTGTAGCGCACACTGTGGCCAGTCAGGCAGGCGCTGATGGCGATGCGAGGCTTGCTGTGGGCGGATGGGTCGTGCATGGCTGCCTCCGAAATACTTGTACATGAACGCATGCGTGTACAAGGTTATTCCAGCACAGCCACAAACTTATGCAAACTAGTATTTTTGTATAGCTTTGCAGCGCGCGTTAATCGAGATGCTCCAGCAGCCGTCGTGCTGCCTCCTGGCCACTGAGCCAGGCGCCTTCAACTCGGCCGGACAAGCACCAGTCGCCACACGCATACAAGCCCTGGTCGGCATCGGCCAGCGCGCCCCATTCGTGATTGCCGGCGGGCCGTGCATACAACCAACGGTGGGCCAGGGCGAAAGAGGGTGCCGGAATCACGCAGCCGACCAGCTCGGCAAATTCGCCCCACAGCTGTTCGATCACTTCTTCCTTGGCCAGGTCGATATGCTGCTTGCTCCACTCGGACGTGGCGTGCAGTACCCAAGTGTCGAGGTGCTCGTCCCGGCCAGGCTTGCTGCGGTTGCGCGCCAGCCAATCGAGCGGGTTGTCCTGTACGAAGCAGCCTTGCATCGGCGTGTCCAGCGCGGTGGCGAAGCCCAGGGCGACAGCCCAGGTGGGTTCCATCACCACGCCGGCCGCCACGGCGGCGAGTTTCGGTGTGGCAGCGAGCAACGGCGTGGCCTGCGGGGCAGGCACTGCGATCACCACGCGGCTGAACGGCCCATGGCTGCAGCCTTCGGTGTCTTGCAAGTGCCAGTACTGCTTGCCACGAAACACCTCGGCGATGCGGCAGCCGAAGTTCACCGTGACGTCCTTGAGCAGGCCGCGGGTAATGGCGCTCATGCGCGGTACGCCCACCCAGCGGGTTTGCTCGTCAGGGGAGGGGGTGAGTTCGCCATTGCGGTAGTTGTACAGCTGCGGCTTCCATTGTGCGGCCCAGCCAGCGGCGACCCACTGCTGCACCTGTTCGACAAAACGCCGGTCGCGGGCAGTGAAGTACTGGGCGCCAAGGTCGAGCGCACCGGCGTCGCTGCGTTTGCTGGCCATGCGCCCGCCACTGCCGTGGCCCTTGTCGAACAGATGAACGGATTGCCCAGCCTTTTGCAGGGCCTGAGCGGCGGAAAGTCCGGCGATACCGGCACCGATGATGGCAATAGGTACTGTCATGATGGCCTCTTCGAACCTTGCTATACGCAGACTACGCTGTCAGGCAAACCTGTACAATGCACAAAGTTTGTATAAGGTTATTCCGCTTCAGAAAGCCGGTTGGCCTATGATTCATCCGAGAGCGTTTGGTTAAAAAAGTGCCTTGTTGTTAAAAATAGACCATCGCCGGACTCTGCGAGGACACAGCCATGCATATATTGCTGACGGGCGGTACTGGTTTGATCGGCCAGCATCTTTGCCAGTACTGGTCAGGCCAGGGCCATCGCCTGACCGTATGGAGCCGACGCCCCGAGCAGGTTGCGCGCCTGTGCGGCAGCGGTGTGCGCGGTATCGCCAAGTTGGAGGATCTGTCGCCCGATGAGCCAGTGGACGCAGTCATCAACCTGGCCGGTGCGCCCATCGCTGACCGGCCGTGGACTGCTGCCCGACGCAACCTGCTGTGGGCCAGCCGCATCACCCTGACCGAACAGCTGCTGGCTTGGTTGGCCAGTCGCGAACAGCGCCCTGAGGTGTTGGTTTCCGGGTCTGCCGTGGGCTGGTATGGCGACGGCGGTGAGCGCGAGCTCACGGAGGCGTCGCCGCCGGTGCGCGAGGACTTCGCCAGCCAGCTGTGCATTGCCTGGGAAGAAACCGCGCTGCGTGCACAGGCGCTGGGCGTGCGCGTGGTACTGGTGCGCACCGGCTTGGTACTGGCCAGTGATGGCGGCTTTTTGTCGCGCCTGCGCCTGCCCTTCAAGCTTGGGCTGGGTGGCCCGCTGGGTAATGGTCGGCAGTGGATGCCCTGGGTTCATATAGACGACCAGGTCGCCCTGATTGATTTTCTCATGCAGCAAAAGGATGCCAGCGGTCCTTATAATGCCTGCGCGCCAGAGCCTGTGCGCAACCGCGAGTTCGCCCGGCGCCTGGGCCGGGCGCTGCATCGGCCCGCGCTGTTACCCATGCCAGGCCTTTTGCTCAAGGCCGGCCTGGGCGAGCTTTCGACCCTGCTGCTCGGCGGCCAGCGGGCGCGCCCGGTGCGCTTGCTGGCAGCGGGTTTCACCTTCCGTTTCAACGATCTGCAATCGGCCCTGGACAACCTGTCCAGGCGCCTCTGACATAGGACGCTGCATGACCGATCACGCCCTGCTGCTGGTCAACCTGGGTTCACCAGCCTCCACCTCGGTGGCCGACGTGCGCCGCTACCTCAACCAGTTCCTGATGGACCCTTACGTGATCGACCTGCCATGGCCGGTGCGACGCTTGCTGGTGTCACTGATCCTGATCAAGCGCCCGGAGCAGTCGGCGCATGCCTACGCCTCGATCTGGTGGGACGAAGGTTCGCCGCTGGTGGTACTCACGCGCCGCCTGCAGGCCGCGATGGTCGAGCACTGGCCCCATGGCCCGGTCGAGGTTGCCATGCGTTATGGCCAGCCGGCGCTACCGGACGTGCTTGCGCGCCTGGCGGCCCAAGGTGTGCGCAAGGTGACCCTGGCGCCACTTTATCCACAGTTCGCCGACAGCACGGTGACCACAGTGGTGACGCTGGCCAACCAGACCGTCGCCGAGCGCGGCTTGCCGCTGGAGCTGCGCGTGCTGCAACCGTTCTACGATCACCCGGAATACATTGATGCCCTGGTGGCCAGTGCCCGGCCGTATCTGCAGCAGGACTATGACCATCTGTTGCTGAGCTTCCATGGTTTGCCGGAGCGGCACCTGAAGAAGCTCGACCCAACCGGCACGCATGATTTCCAGGCGGCAGATTGCTGCAAGGACGCCAGTGCCGAGATGCGTGCGGTGTGTTACCGCGGGCAATGCCTGGCCACGGCCAAGGCGTTTGCGGCGAAGATGGGCATCCCGGCCGGCAAGTGGTCGGTTTCGTTCCAGTCGCGGTTGGGGCGGG
Organism: Pseudomonas sp. LFS044; assembly: GCF_047978245.1. Taxonomy (NCBI): domain Bacteria; kingdom Pseudomonadati; phylum Pseudomonadota; class Gammaproteobacteria; order Pseudomonadales; family Pseudomonadaceae; genus Pseudomonas; species Pseudomonas sp. LFS044. Next base: position 149,516 of record NZ_JBFPFX010000003.1, on the reverse strand, counting down.
CCAAGTGGATCGAGCCCTACACCGAGACGCGCCTGGATGAGCTGGGCAAGGCGGGCGTGAAGAAGCTGCTGGTGATGTGCCCGGCATTCGTCGCCGATTGCATCGAGACGCTGGAGGAGATCGGCGACCGCGGCAAGGAGCAGTTCATCGAGGCGGGGGGCGAGGAGTTGGTGCTGGTGCCATGCCTGAATGATCACCCGGAGTGGGTAAGGGTGCTGGCAGGGATGTGCGAGAAGGTCTGAATCAAGAAGGGGCTGCAATGCAGCCCCTTTGGTTCAACGCTTGGCACGCCTCAAGGCAGCTGATCATCCAGCTTCTTGTGCTTCCAGCCATCATTGCCCGGCAGAATCAGGTTCAGGGCAATGGCCACGATGGCGCACAGGGCAATACCCTTCAGGCCCCAGTCGTCCGGGCCGTCACCGCTGCCGATCAGCACACCGCCAATACCGAACACCAGGGTCACCGACACGATCACCAGGTTGCGTGCTTCGCTCAGGTCGATCTTGTGGCGAATCATGGTGTTCATGCCCACCGCCGCGATCGAGCCGAACAGCAGGCAGAGGATGCCGCCCATCACCGGTACCGGGATGCTCTGCAGCAGCGCGCCGAACTTGCCGATGAAGGCCAGGGTGATGGCGAAGACCGCCGCCCAGGTCATGATTTTCGGGTTGTAGTTCTTGGTCAGCATCACCGCGCCGGTCACTTCGGCGTAGGTGGTGTTGGGCGGGCCGCCGAACAGGCCAGCCGCAGTGGTGGCCAGGCCGTCACCCAGCAGGGTGCGGTGCAGGCCAGGCTTTTTCAGGTAGTCGCGGCCGGTCACGCTGCCTACCGCAATCACGCCGCCGATGTGCTCGATCGCCGGTGCCAAGGCAACCGGGACGATAAACAGGATGGCCTGCCAGTTGAATGCTGGCGCTGTGAAGTTGGGGATCTCCAGCCACGGTGCGGCGGCGATCTTGGCGGTATCGACCACGCCAAAGGCGAACGACAGGGCAAAGCCTACCAGCACACCCGAGATGATCGGCACCAGGCGGAAGATGCCCTTGCCGAAGACCGCGACGATCAGCGTGGTCAACAACGCCGGCATCGAAATCAGCATGGCGGTCTTGTAAGGCATCAGCGCGGCGCCGTCACCGCCTTTGCCCATGGCCATGTTGGCAGCGATCGGTGCCATGGCCAGGCCGATGGAAATGATCACCGGGCCAATCACCACAGGTGGCAGCATGCGGTCGATGAAGCCGGTGCCCTTGATTTTCACCATCAGGCCCATGAAGGTGTACACGAAGCCTGCGGCCATCACGCCGCCCATGGTCTCGGCCAGGCCGAACTGGCCCTTGGCGAGAATGATCGGGGTAATGAAAGCGAAGCTGGACGCCAGGAATACCGGGACCTGACGGCCGGTGACCAGCTGGAACAGCAAGGTGCCGATGCCGGCGGTGAACAACGCGACGTTCGGATCGAGGCCGGTGATCAGCGGCATCAGCACCAGCGCGCCAAATGCCACGAAGAGCATCTGCGCGCCCGAAACGACCTGGCGCCAGAGCGGGTCGTTGAAGCCGTCCTGCATGGTCAGGCGTCCTTCTGCTTGGTGCCGAAGATCTTGTCGCCGGCATCACCAAGGCCTGGAACGATGTAGCCGTGTTCGTTGAGGCGTTGGTCGATCGAGGCGGTGTAGATCTGTACGTCCGGGTGGGCTTGTTCCACCGCGTCGATACCTTCGGGTGCTGCAACCAGTACCATCGCGCGGATTTCCTTGCAGCCGGCTTTTTTCAGCAGGTCGATGGTCGCGACCATCGAGGCGCCGGTGGCCAGCATCGGGTCGATGATCAGCGCCAGGCGCTGGTTGATGTCCGGCGCGAGCTTTTCCAGGTAGGTGTGTGCTTCGAGGGTTTCCTCGTTGCGGGCGACGCCCACGGCACTGACCTTGGCGCCCGGGATCAGGCTGAGCACGCCATCGAGCATGCCGATGCCAGCGCGCAGGATAGGTACCACGGTGATCTTCTTGCCGGCGATTTTTTCAACTTGTACCTTGCCACACCAGCCATCGATCTCGTAGGTTTCGAGTGGCAGGTCCTGGGTAGCTTCGTAGGTCAGTAGCGCGCCGACTTCCTGGGCGAGTTCGCGAAAATTCTTGGTGCTGATGTCAGCACGGCGCATCAGGCCGAGCTTGTGGCGGATCAGCGGGTGGCGGATCTCACGAGTGGGCATAGGGGGGCTCCGAAAGGCGGGCAAAAAAACCGCGCTAGATTAATCTATTCAGCCTTTGCTGTCGTGTAGTCCTTTTGCACGTTAGTCCATAAATGCTTGATCTGTGACGAGCGGATGCGTACCTTTGCCCGCTTTTCCAAAATCCCCCCGGAGAGCGCCATGTCCGCTGATCTCGAGCACATCCGTCAAGTCATGCGCGAGGCAGACTGCCTGTACAACGAAGCCGAAGTGGAAGCGGCCATTGCCAAGGTCGGCGAGCAGATCTGCAAAGACCTGCACGACAAGAACCCGGTGGTGTTCTGTGTGATGAACGGCGGCCTGATCTTCGCTGGCAAACTGCTGACCCACCTGCAGTTCCCGCTGGAAGCCTCGTATCTGCACGCCACGCGCTACCGCAACCAGACCAGCGGTGGTGAGCTGTTCTGGAAGGCCAAGCCGGAAGTGTCGTTCATCGACCGAGACGTGCTGATCGTCGACGACATCCTCGACGAGGGCCACACCCTCAGCGCCATCATCGAGTTCTGCAAGCATGCCGGTGCGCGCTCGGTGCACACCGCCGTGCTGATCGACAAGGACCACGACCGCAAGGCCAGCCCTGATCTGAAGGCCAGCTATGTCGGCCTGCCTTGCGTGGATCGCTATATCTTCGGTTACGGCATGGACTATAAAGGTTACTGGCGCAACGCGAACGGCATCTTCGCCGTAAAAGGACTGTGATCATGAGCCAGCCTGCATTCATCGACCAATCGCTGTTCGCTGGGCTGGCACACAAAGCCGCAGGCTCCGCGCGTGGTCGTCATCACCACAATTTCCACGCCATGGAAGACCCTTGCCACCGCCTGGCAGTCGGTTTGCAGCCCTCCACCTACATTGCCCCGCACAGGCACCTGAGCGATGACAAGGCCGAGACCTTGCTGGCGCTCAAGGGCCGCTTGGGCCTGTTGATGTTCGATGAGCAGGGCGTCGTGACCGACAAGCGCGTGCTCGAGGCCGGGGGGGATTGCCTGGGCGTGGACCTGCCCCCGGGCATCTTCCATTCCCTGGTGGTGCTGGAAGCAGACAGTATTCTGTTCGAGTGCAAGGCCGGGCCCTACCGGCAGTTGGTCGAGGGCGAGCATGCCCACTGGGCGCCCCGTGAAGGTGCAGAGGGCATGGCCGAGTATCACGCCTGGATGCTCGCGCAGTTCGATTGATAGCCGCCGTCACTGCGCATGCTAGAGTGCTCCCTCATGCCAAGGAGCCTCACATGCGTGCGATTCTTCCCCTGCTGCTGGCGGTCAGCCTGCCCCTCGCTGCGGCACCGCTGCACAGCCAGTTTCTCCCGCCCGATGACCAGTCTCTGCGCCAGGAAGCGCCGACTGGCCAGCAGTTGCTGCAGGTAACCGACTATTCGGTGGTGGTGGGCGCTCAGCGCCAGTCTGACCAGCAACCGATCCCGATCACGGCCACCCTGCAAATTCGCCTCAAAGGCAAGCCGCTGAGCAAAGGTGCGACCATCGCCCAGGTGCTGCTGAACTTCGATGGCGAGGCCAACAAGAGCCTGAAAAAACCGGTGTATGACGAGAAGTCCCGTACGCTGAGCTTGAACTACCCGGGCAGCGACTACCGTGTGGTCATGGACCTGCTGCGCAACGAGACCGTCTATGTGCAGTTTCTGACCTACGCCAACGGCCATGTCTGGGCCGACTTGCACACGGGGACCGTACGTACGCGTTGAGGCCCGTTGCCTGTGGGGGGTACACTGCCGGCCTTCGAAATCCCGTGATGGTCCAGTTGGAGCCGGCAATGCGTAAAGACAAGAAGCAGGTGATTGGTGACGAAATCAGCGACGACTATATCAAGTCGTTCCTCCAGTTCGAGCCGGCCGATGGCGTGACCTCGCCGTCGCTGCACAAGCTGGTCAAGGCTTACCGTGGCCTGCGCGTGGACGACTTCGAGCGTTTTGTCGGCTTCTTCGTCGAGGCGGGCTACGACCTCGATGGCAAGGACGAGCATGGCAAGACCTTCGTCGAGCAGATCGCCGACCAGCGCACGGCGCCCGAGTACATCGAGATCATCGACAACGCTCGCGGCTGATGCTCTGCAGGTAGAATCTGCAGGCACAAAAAAACGCCCCTAGGGGCGTTTTTCCGTTTCAGCTGGTTCAGGCGTAATGCTTGGCCGGGCTGTCTTCCACCAGGTCCAGCGCTGCATCGTTGTCGGCGCTGATCTTGTGGTACAGGGCCGCATCGGTGGCCAGGGTCTTCTCGCGAGCCGGGAAGATTTCCTTGAGCTTGGCAGCCCAGGCACCTTTGGCCTGCTCGGGGAAGCAGCGTTCGATCAGCTCGAGCATGATCGAGACAGTCACCGACGCACCTGGGGAGGCGCCGAGCAGCGCCGCCAGGCTGCCGTCCTGGGCCGAAACCAGCTCGGTACCGAACTGCAGGATGCCGCCTTTTTTCGGGTCTTTCTTGATGATCTGCACGCGCTGGCCTGCAACTTCCAGGCGCCAGTCTTCGGCCTTGGCCTGCGGGTAGAAGCGGCGCAGAGATTCGAGACGCTGTTCCATCGACTGCATCACTTCGCTGACCAGGTACTTGGTCAGGTCCATGTTGTCGCGGGCCACGGCCAGCATCGGGCCGATGTTGCCCATGCGCACCGACAGCGGCAAGTCCATCAACGAACCGTGCTTGAGGAACTTGGTGGTGAAACCGGCGTACGGGCCGAACAGCAGCGAAGTCTTGCCGTCCACCACACGGGTATCCAGGTGCGGTACCGACATCGGCGGTGCACCGACCGCGGCCTGGCTGTAGACCTTGGCCTGGTGCTGTTTGACGATTTCCGGGTTGTCGCAACGCAGCCACTGGCCGCTGACCGGGAAACCGCCGAAGCCTTTGCTCTCCGGGATGCCGGAAGCTTGCAGCAGCGGCAGGGCCGCGCCACCGGCGCCGAGGAACACGAAGCGGGCATCGACTTCACGGCTGCCGCCGCTGTTGACATCCTTGATGCTGACGGTCCAGCCAGTGCCGTTACGGCGCAGGCCAACGACCTTCTTGCTGTACTTGACCTGTGCGTCCGGCGAATCACCCAGCAGCTTGAGCAGCTTGTTGGTCAAGGCCCCGAAATTGACGTCGGTGCCTTTCGTCACGCGGGTGGCGGCGATGTGCTGGTCGGCCGGGCGGCCGGGCATCATCAGCGGCATCCAGTCATTCATCACGGCCTTGTCTTCGGTGTATTCCATCTCGGCGAAGGCATGGTGCTGCTTGAGCAGCTCGAAACGCTTCTTGAGGAAAGCCACACCCTTGTCACCTTCGACATAGCTCAGGTGCGGGACAGGGTTGATGAAGGCACGGGCCGAGCCGAAATTGCCCTTCTTGCTCAGGTAAGCCCAGAACTGGCGCGAGACCTCGAACTGGGTGTTGATGTGCACGGCCTTCTTGATGTCGATGCTGCCATCGGCGGCCTGCGGCGTGTAGTTCAGCTCGCACAGGCCAGCGTGGCCGGTGCCTGCGTTGTTCCAGGGGTTGGAGCTTTCCGCGGCCCCGGAGTCCATCGCCTCGACGACCTCAAGCTTCAGGGTCGGGTCGAGCTCCTTGAGCAGTACGGCCAGGGTGGCACTCATGATGCCCGCGCCTACCAGTACTACATCAACCGATTCGTTCTGCGCCATTTAACGCGTCTCCACAATCTACAGCTACCTAATTGACAGCACAGGACCCCAGGGTGCCGGGATCGCCATGTCCGACTCTTCGCAGTTCTTGCAACTTCCGCGGACACCGCCAATCAGTCTTCGGGTTCAGCTATTGAACGCCGTTTGCCACAGGTGCGGCAATTCGACTTATGGTCAAGGTGTCATGCGTGCGCTATGGAGCGACCTCAGATGCCCATGTGAAATGAGCGCTTCAGCCGCCTGTTCAGGGCTGTAAGGGACACATCAGCTGCTTTTGCACATGCCAGACTGTTCATTTGCTCGCCACACTCTCGTGAAGTTGTGAAAAACCGTTTTTTCACGCTCTTTTGGAGACGTGAACCTCAAAAGGGGACTGCGCGATGGCAACCCACAGGTTCATGCAGTGCGAAGGGCCGGAAAAGCAGGCACGACAGCCGATGCAAGACCTGAGTGGAAGGCTCTCTGTGGGCGAAGCGGTGAAGGTGCCGGGGTCAAACGGCGAGTGCGGGGCCCGATCAGGAGACGTCCTTATAATCGGGGGGAGATTATAACGATGTCGCGGGCAGAAAGGTCGTTATTCGTGCTTTTTATTGCAGCGTTTGTCAGGCTGGCAGGGTGCGTCGCTGCCAATGGCGGCTTGCGTCAGCGCAAACCCGGGCGCTGGCGGGCAGTGGGCGGCCCAGCCAGGTGAGCTGTATTTCCTCGACCTGGACCCAGTTGCTGCCGCTTGGCGGCTGGCGGCATTGCTTGAAGGCCAGGCAGTTGCCGTCGCTGTCGAGGCGGGCATAGGTGGTGTGGCGCGGGCGTTGGAAGAGCAGGGTCCAGAGCGAGGCCATGATCGTCAGTCCTGTGCGTTTGGGCTTGTGCCAAGCTTAACGGTGCGGCCATGAAACGATTATGACAACAGCGGCCAAGCTGCAAGCTGCAAGCGGCAAGATAAAAGCCGGCCCAGCGCGATCCGCTTTTACTTGTAGCTTGCCGCTAGTAGCTTGCCGCTAGGTATACTGTGGGCCTTTGCCGCATTTTCTGGAGAAACGCGCATGTTGCAACGTCTGTTGTTCGGTGTGCTGGCCGTGGCCAGCCTCAGCCTGGTCGGTTGTGCCCACAGCCCGCAACAACTCAGCCCGCAACCCAAGCTCAACGCCCAGCTCGCTGCGGTCGGCCATGGCCAGCCGGTGGTGGTGAAGGTCGTCGACGGTCGGGCTTCGCAGTCCCTCGGTACGCGCGGTGGCATGTACCCCGAGACCAGCACCATCAGCGTCAATGGCAATGACGTCGTGCCCAAGCTGCAGGCCCAGGCCGAGGCCGCCGTGCGCCTGCTGGGCTTCACGCCTACGCCCAATGCCTACAATGCGCCACAGTTGACCGTGACCCTGGCAGAGCTCAAGTACCAGTCGCCGAAAGACAACATGTACGTGACCGAAGCCACCATCGGCGCCACCTTCCGTGCCGATGTGTCGAACGCCAACCGCCGTTACAGCGGCCGTTACGGCGCCTCCCTGGACCAACGCTTCGGCATGGCGCCGAACCAGGAAACCAACACCAAACTGGTGGGTGACGTACTCAGCGATGCGTTGACCCGCCTGTTCAAGGACCCGACCATCGGGCAAGTGCTGGGCGAATAAGCCTCTCGCCGGGTCAGAAGAAACCCGCTGCCTGTTACCAGGTAGCGGGTTTTTTATGGCCTGTGCGGTCTTACGCTGCTTCGATATGGAAATCCAGCAGGCTGACGCCAGTCAGCATGTCCACCTCTGGCAGGTGTTCATGCACATACCCCCCCAGCGCGCAGTAAACCAGCCACTGACGGTCCTGGACGTTGATGGCAAAACCATCGATCAGCGCCTGCTGCTCATCGCTCTGGGCAACGAAATAGAGGCGGTCCTGGTTTTCGGCATGCAGCATGAACGCGCTCCGGATCGGGAAAAGGCCGACAGGGTGGCCTGTTCTGATGACGAGCATGTGACAGATGAAATTAAGTGACACTTTGTCGCCAAACCCGGGCGCCAAGGTTGCGCTTCGGTAGAATGCCGGCCTTCGCCGTCGTTCAAACCGAGGTTGTGTAATGTCCTTGCAAGTGTTCTGGGGGTTTCTGGCCGCCCACCCGACCAAGCTGATCAACCTGCTGGCGCTGCTGATGACCTGCCCTGGCGGGCTGCTGCTACAGAATGCACGGCGCCGCGAGGCCATCAGTCGGGAGAGCCTGGCGATGGATGAAGGGGTGGTGGATGCATTCGACCAGCGCGTGCCGCGCTACTACTACATCCTCGGTTTTTCCTGCCTGGCCATGGCCTTGCTGCTGTCCTGGTTCAGTACCTGGGTCTGATGCTTCCGGGCCGCTTTGCGGCCATTGGCCGGCAAGCCGGCCCCACAGGTACAGCGGCGCGCTCAAGGATAGCGCGGGCATTGTGGGAGCCGGCTTGCCGGCGAAAGGGCTGCACAGCAGCCCCACGGTCAGGCAACCGGCGCCTGCAGCTTGACCTGATACTGGTTGCGCACTGGCGTTGCGTACTGCAAGACCAGATACGGCCGCTGCTCTTGTGGGCACGCGTCCAGGCGGCGCTGCCACTCTTCCTTGGCCTTGGCCAGCTCTTCGGCCGGGAACACCTGTTCGGCGCTCGGCACCTGCAGTGCCTCGTCCTTCTCGCCCCACATCGCATAGGCCAGGTAGTGCACCGGGAACAGCCGGTAGCCACCGAGGATCTGCCGGTCGATTTCCTGCGCCAGCTGCTTGGTATCCTCGTAGAACTCGGTCACCGGCGGCGCGAAGTTGATGTGCACACGGCCCTTGTAGCCGGTGATGCCCTTGGCAATGCTGTTGTCGTCCTCGCCCGGCGCCTTCTGGTAAGTGCCGGTGGTGGCGCGGATATACAGCTCGCGCGCCTTGGCCTGGTCGCAGGGGTCGTACTCGTAGCTGATCGACACCGGTGTCAGGTTCAGGCTCTGGATCACTGCGCCGAACGGCTCGTCCTTGCGGCTCATGTGGAACATCTTGAGGATGGCCGAGTCGGTGCGGTCGTCACCATCCTTGGCGCGGCCTTCGGCCTGGGCGATCCAGATCGAGGCGCTGTCGTTGCGGATGGAGTGATTGATGTAGGCCGAGAGCAGCTGATAGGCCGCGAGCTTTTCGCGACGGCCGCTCAGCGAACGGTGGACGATAAAGCTCTTGTTCAGGCGCATCATGTCGCTGACGAACGGCTTTTGCAGCAGGTTGTCGCCGATCGCGATGCGCGGTGTCGGCAGGCCGGCGTGGTACACCGCGTAATTGACGAAGGCCGGGTCCATGACGATGTCACGGTGGTTGGCCAGGAACAGATAGGCAGTACCGGACTTGAGCTGTTCGACGCCGGTGTAGGTGACGCCGTCCGTGGCGCGCTCGATGGTCTGGTCGACGTAGTATTCGACCTTGTCCTGCAAGGTGGAAACGCAGGTGACCCCAGCAAACTCCTGGCGCAGGCGGCGGGCGATCAGCGGCTTGAGCAGCCAGCCGAAAGCGCCAGCGGCGCGCGGGAAGCGGAAGTGGGTGAGGATATCGAGGAATGCCGGGTCGCTGAGCAGGCGTGCCAGAACGGCAGGGACCTCAGCATCGTCGTACGGTCGGATGGCATCGAATTCGCCCATCATGCTCTCTTGTTGGAAACGGCTAGGGTAATAGGTAGGGACGGGGTCCGAAAAACGGCTCGGACACACGCAGGCCCTGTAAACAGACCGGCAATTATACGCACAAGTCACCCCGGAGGCCGCGATGCTGGAAACTGCGTTCTACGATTGCCCTTATTGTGGCGAGGAAGTCGAGACCACGGTGGATCTTTCCGGTGGCGATCAGGACTACATCGAGGATTGCCAGGTGTGCTGCAAGCCGATTCGCTTCGTGCTGCAGGTTCACGGCGACGAATGGATGCTCGATGTCTACGGTGAGAACGACTGATGCGACGAATCTACGAACCGGAAAACCTGCTGGAGGCCGAAATGCTGGTGGGCATGTTGGCCAGCGAGGGGATCGAGGTGCACCTGGTCGGCCGCGACCTGATGGGCGCCGTTGGCGAGCTACCGGTGCAAGGCTTGCTCGGCCTGGCGGTGCCCGATGAGCAGGCCGGTTACGCACGGCAACTGATCGATGCGTACAATGGTGCCCAGCCGCTTGCCGGCGACGAACCGGAGAGTTATCCCGGTACCTTGATCTGCTAGGTTCTGAATTCGCCCATGTGTGGACGCTACGCCCTGTTTCGCTGGCCCCAGGAGCTGGCAAGCCTGCCAGGTTTTCCTGCCGGCCAGCCGGCGCAATGGAATATCTCGCCCGCCGCTTCGGTGCTGATCGAGCGCCAGGTCGACGGCCAGTTGCAACTGGCCAAGGCGCGCTGGGGGCTGACCCCCGCCTGGCTCACCGACCTGTCTCGCACCCCAGCCCATGCCCGTGCCGAAACCCTGGCCGAGCAACCCATGTTTCGCGAAGCGCTGCGCCTGCGGCGTTGCCTGATGCCGGCCAACGGCTTTTACGAATGGCGCGGGACGGTGCGTAAACGGCCGTACTGGCTGACGCCCGGTGAGGGCTCGTCGCTGTATTTCGCGGCGATCTGGGAGGCCTACCCGGTGCAGGACCAGGTGTGGTTGAGCTGCGCGGTGGTGACCCAGGCGGCCATGAGCCAGCGGCGGCCGTTGATTCTGGACAAGGAGGGGCAGGCCGCCTGGCTGGACCCTGAAACACCGCTGCCGCGTTTGCATGAACTGCTGGCCAGCCCGCCGGCCACGCTGCGGGAGCGGGCGTTGGCGAATTTCGTCAACGATCCCAAACTGGATGCGCCGGAGTGCCTGACGCCGGCCTGATCGTGGCCTTCACCGGCCTCTTCGCGGGCAAGCCCGCGATAGGGCTCGCATAGGCGAAGAAATCTTACCTGCGGCTATGGCAGCCGTGGACGACTCGGCCTAGGATACGGCGCATGTAAAAAGGGAGTGTTTTCATGCGTAAGTCTTTTGTCGTCAGCCTGTTGAGTGCTGGCATCCTGCTGGCTGGCTGCCAGGCGGTGAATACCACCAGCGGCGGTGCTGTAGGCGTCGAGCGCAAGCAGTACATGTTCAGCATGCTCTCGACCGATGAGGTCAACCAGATGTACGCCCAGTCGTACCAGCAGACCCTTGGCGAAGCCTCGACCAAAGGCGTGCTGGACAAGTCCAGCGCCGATGCCAAACGGGTGCAGGCCATCGCCAACCGGCTGATCGCCCAGGCGCCGAAGTTCCGCCCTGATGCCGCGCAGTGGCAGTGGGAAGTCAACGTGATCAAGAGCGATGAGCTCAACGCCAACTGCGGCCCGGGCGGCAAGATCATCGTCTACACCGGCCTGATCGATCAGCTCAAGCTCACCGATGCCGAGATCGCCGCGGTGGTCGGGCACGAAATCGCCCACGCCTTGCGTGAGCACAGCCGTGAAGCCATGTCCAAGGCCTATGGCGTGGAAATGGCCCGGCAGGGCGCGGGTGCGTTGTTTGGCCTTGGCCAGAACAGCATCGCCCTGGCAGACCAGGTGGTGAACTACGCCATGACCCTGCCCAACAGCCGTGCCAACGAGAACGAAGCCGACCTGATCGGCCTGGAGCTGTCGGCACGGGCCGGCTACGACCCGAATGCCGCGATCACCTTGTGGAACAAGATGAGCAAGGCTTCGGAGGGCGCACCGCCCGAGTTCATGAGCACTCACCCGGCGTCTGATAGCCGGATCGCTTCGTTGCAGGCGGCGATTCCGAAAGTGATGCCGTTGTACGAAGCGGCCAAGAAGTAATTCGAGCTGCCGAGGGGCCGCCCCTGCAAGGTCCGCGCTGTTCTGTAGGCGCGGCCTTGTGACGCGATAGCGCTGCACAGCAGCCCCAGCGTCGAACGTTACCCCACCCAACCACTGGTCTTCATCGCCGAGTAGACGGCGACGATCGCCAGCACGACGAACGCGGTCGCCGCCAGCCGGCGAATCAGCGTCAGCGGCAGCTTCTCTGCAGCAAAGTTACCCGCCAGCACCACTGGCACGTTGGCAATCAGCATGCCCAATGTGGTGCCGATGATGACCATGATCAGGTGCGGGTACTGGGCAGCCAGCATCACCGTGGCCACCTGGGTCTTGTCACCGATCTCGGCCAGGAAGAACGCGATCAGCGTGGTAAGGAACGGGCCGAAGCGGCGGGCAGGGTTCTCGTCGTCATCCATTTTGTCCGGCACGAGTGTCCACAGGGCCGTGGCGGTAAAGCTCGCGGCAAGGATCCAGTGCAGCGTGGTTTCGCTGAAGAACCCGCTGACCCAGGCACCCACGGCACCTGCGGCGGCATGGTTGGCCAAGGTGGCGGCGATGATACCGGCGATGATCGGCCAGGGCTTGCGGAAGCGCGCGGCAAGGATGAGTGCGAGCAATTGCGTCTTGTCGCCGATTTCGGCCAGGGCGACGATCGCAGTGGGGACCAGCAAAGATTCCAGCATCAGGTTTCCTACGGGGGCGGGTCGACACGGCTATGACACGTACAGCCTTCCCGCCCCGGGTAAGGTGTGCGTGTCATAGGTCTTGTCAAACCCTGGATCCGTCTGTGCGGATCTTGCTCATCAGAGCTGGGTCGCACGCGCCATGGCCTGTGGGCCAAGTATGTTGACGCGTGCCGGGCAAGCAGGGCGCTTGCGGGAGACTACTCCCCTAGGACGGAGCGGATTCTGCCTAGCCGAAACGGTTTCGGCAAGCCCTGTTTTTAACCGCGTGTTGCCCTGTATATCCGAAAACCGTCGGCTTCGGCGCAGGTCTGGCAGTTGCCCAACGTGCCTTCTATCAGCGGTTGATAGCGCAGGAAACTGTTGGCGACCAAGCGCATTTCGCCGCCTTTTCGCAGATGTTGCCCTGATTTTTTCAGCAGGTTTTCCGATGCCTGATAGTTCGTGTGCACCCCGGTGTGGAACGGCGGGTTGCTCAGGATAAGGCTCAGGTCGCCGGGCGCGGCATCAATCCCGTCACCACTGATGACTTCTCCTACAAGGTTGTTGGCTGCCAGGGTGAGACGGCTGGCGGCCACGGCGAAGGCGTCCACGTCCAGCAGGGTGACCTGGCTCTGTGGATAACGGCGCTTGACCGTGGCGCCAAGCACCCCGGCACCGCAGCCGAAGTCCAGCACATGGCCCACCGGCAAGTTGTCCAGGTGCTTGAGCAGCAGCGCCGTGCCCCTGTCGAGGCGGCCATGGCTGAATACGCCGGGCAGGCTGACCACCTGCAGCGGGCCGTCGTCCAGTGCAAGCTCGAAGCGCTCGGCCAGGCTTTCCAGCGCCTTGGCTTCGGGCGCGTTGTCCACGGTGACCTGCCACAGCTGGCAGTGCCGGGCGCTGTCCAGCTTGCGTGGCTTGCCGAAGGCTTGCAGCTGCTTCGCTGCACCCTCGATGCCGCCGCGTTTTTCGCCCACCAGGTACAGTGCGCGGCCGGCCAGGCGCGAGGCCAGCGCGTTGAGCAGGTAGGCCGCCAGTTCGCGCGACTTGGGCAGGAACAACACCGCCGTTTCAAAGGCTACCGGCGGCACTTCGACGCCGTAATGGCTACGCCCGACAAAACGGCCGTCGAGCATGGCCTGGTCGCCGGCATGCCAGGTCCAGCCATGGGCGTTGGGCAACTGGCCGAGCAGGTCGTCAGCCGGCGCGCCGGCGAGCAGCAGCGGACCCTGGACCAGGTCCGCCTGGCGGAGCAATACTTCACTGCGCGGGTCCATGGACGGCGCCTCCTGAAAAAAGTGGCGCAGTGTAGCAGAGCCGGCTTGTGTGCTCAGCTGACCACGCGGCGTGGCTGGCCGGCGAAGAAGGCCTGAGCGTTCTCGCTGAGTTGACCGACGATGCGCTGGCGCGACTCCACGGCGCCCCAGGCGCTGTGCGGGGTGACGATCAGGCGCGGGATATCCCCGGCCAGCAGCGGGTTGCCGTGGACCGGCGGTTCGACGCTGAGCACGTCGGTGGCAGCGCCGCCCAGGTGGCCGTTGCGCAAGGTGTCGGCCAAGGCTTGTTCGTCGATCAGGCCGCCACGGGCGGTGTTGACCACCAGTGCCCCCGGCTTCAGCAGCGCCAGTTCACGGGCGCCGATCATGTGCCGGGTGTGCTCGTTGAGCGGGCAGTGCAGGGTCAGGGCGTCGACCTGGGGCAGCAGGTCTTCCAGCGGCAGGCGATCGTCGCGTGCCGGGCGCCCTGGGATCTGCCCGCTCAGCACGCGCATGCCGAAGGCTTCGGCAAGCCGCGCCACCGCGCCGCCCAGTTCGCCATGGCCGAGCAGGCCGAGGGTCTTGCCCTCCAGTTCGACGATGGGAAAGTCCAGCAGGCAGAACTGGCTGGCCTTGGCCCATTGGCCGTCGGCCACCGCCTGGTTGTAGTCGCACAGGCGCGTGGCCAACGCCAGCAGCAGGGCGATGGTGTGCTGGGCCACCGAGGGCGTGCCGTAGCCCTGGCAGTTGCACACTGTGATGCCCTGTGCGCGGGCCGCTGCCAGGTCGACGTTGTTGGTGCCGGTGGCGGCCACCAGGATCAGCTTGAGCTGCGGGTTGGCCGCCAGGGCCTCGGCGTCGAGCATGACCTTGTTGCTGACCACCGCCACGGCGCCCTGCAGGCGCTGGGCCACCTGGTCCGGGCGGGTGGCGTCGAACAGTTCGAACTCATCGAACTGGCTTTGCAGCGGGGAAAGGTCCAGGTCACCAAGGTCCAGGGATTGGTGATCGAGAAACACGGCGCGACGCGGGCTGGGCATCAGTAGGGCTCCGTTGGCAGGGCAGGGATGGTCCGTCACCCGAACAATGCCACTCATACCTTGCGCAGCCAAATCATTCCTTCGGCTGATTTGACCGTCACATTGGCGAACTACAGTAGATCACAGACTTGTTCGGCCCGCTTTCCAGATAAGGGATACCCATGTTGCAGACCCGCATCATCAAGCCCGCCGAGGGCGCCTATGAATACCCGCTGTTGATCAAACGCCTGCTCATGTCCGGCAGCCGCTATGAAAAGACCCGCGAGATCGTCTATCGCGACCAGTTGCGGCTGACCTATCCACAGCTCAACGAGCGCATCGCCCGCCTGGCCAACGTGCTGACCGAGGCCGGGGTCAAGGCCGGTGACACCGTGGCAGTGATGGATTGGGACAGCCACCGCTACCTGGAATGCATGTTCGCCATCCCGATGATCGGCGCGTTGGTGCACACCATCAACGTGCGCCTGTCGCCGGAACAGATCCTCTACACCATGAACCACGCCGATGACCGCGTCGTGCTGGTCAACAGTGACTTCGTCGGCCTGTACCAGGGCATTGCCGGGCAGCTGACCACGGTCGACAAGACCTTGCTGCTGACCGATGGCCCGGACAAGACCGCCGAGCTGCCGAACCTGGTCGGCGAGTACGAGCAACTGCTTGCAGCGGCCAGCCCGCACTACGATTTCCCCGACTTCGACGAGAATTCGGTCGCCACGACCTTCTACACCACCGGCACCACCGGCAACCCCAAGGGCGTCTACTTCACCCATCGCCAACTGGTGTTGCACACCCTTGCCGAGGCTTCGGTGACGGGCAGCATCGACAGCGTGCGCCTGCTCGGCAGCAACGACGTGTACATGCCTATCACGCCCATGTTCCATGTGCATGCCTGGGGCATCCCGTACGCGGCCACCATGCTCGGCATGAAGCAGGTGTACCCGGGGCGCTACGAGCCAGAGATGCTGGTCAAGCTGTGGCGCGAAGAGAAGGTCACCTTCTCGCACTGCGTGCCGACCATCCTGCAGATGCTGCTCAACTGCCCAAGCTCACAGGGCCAGGACTTCGGCGGCTGGAAGATCATCATCGGCGGCAGCGCGCTGAACCGCTCGCTTTACCAGGCTGCGCTGGCGCGGGGCATTCAGCTGACGGCGGCGTACGGCATGTCCGAAACCTGCCCGCTGATCTCCGCCGCACACCTTAACGATGAGTTGCAGGCCGGCAGCGAAGACGAGCGCGTTACCTACCGCATCAAGGCCGGGGTGCCGGTACCACTGGTGGAAGCGGCGATCGTCGACGGCGACGGTAATTTCCTCCCGGCCGACGGCGAGACACAGGGCGAGCTGGTGCTGCGCGCGCCCTGGCTGACCATGGGCTATTTCAAGGAGCCGGAAAAAAGCGAAGAGCTGTGGCAGGGTGGCTGGTTGCACACCGGTGACGTCGCCACCCTCGACGGCATGGGTTACATCGATATCCGCGACCGCATCAAGGATGTGATCAAGACCGGTGGCGAGTGGATTTCTTCACTCGATCTTGAGGACTTGATCAGCCGTCACCCTGCCGTGCGCGAAGTGGCGGTGGTGGGGGTCGCCGACCCACAGTGGGGCGAGCGCCCGTTTGCCCTGCTGGTGGTGCGCGAGGGGGAGGCTGTCGATGCCAAGGCGTTGAAGGAACACCTCAAGCCGTTTGTCGAGGAAGGCCACATCAACAAGTGGGCGATTCCCAGCCAGATTGCCGTTGTTACAGAAATTCCCAAGACCAGCGTAGGAAAACTCGACAAAAAGCGTATCCGCCAGGACATCGTGCAGTGGCAAGCCAGCAACAGCGCGTTCCTTTCCACGCTGTAACCGCGCTGCGGGTCATGTACCTCGGAACATGACCCGCAGGCCAGAGCGGCCCGCGCCTTGCCAAACGAAAAAAATGCGCCATGCTTCTGCCTTGCCAGCGCGCAACCCGCAACCACGCGGGGGCGAATTGGCGGCTAGTGTGCAAATCACACTTTAGAGGGATCAAGCACCCAAGTCTGCTGGCTATAGTCGGGGCCAGGGGATTTTCAGGAATGGGGGAGGGCGACACGCGCAACACGTGTCGCTGCAGGCGAAAGCCTGCATACCGGTCGCTCGGGCCGTTCTTGAAAGGACTCACTGCCATAACAAAAAAGTACATGGAGTAGCGTCGATGACATCTGCAAACCCGTTCTGGCGTCGGGCCAAGCTGCCCTTGGCCGTCAGCCTTGCTTCCACGCTCGCAAGCCCTGCTTTCGCAGTCAGTTTCAACATCGGGGAAATCGAAGGTCAGTTCGACTCGTCGCTCTCTGTCGGCGCCAGCTGGTCGACCGCCAACCCGAACAAGAACCTGATCGGGGTCAACAATGGCGGCAAGGGCCTGTCGCAAACCTCTGACGATGGCCACCTCAACTTCAAGAAGGGTGAAACCTTCTCGAAAATCTTCAAGGGCATCCATGACCTCGAACTGAAGTACGGCGACACCGGCGTCTTCGTGCGAGGCAAGTACTGGTACGACTTCGAACTGAAGGATGAGAGCCGCGAGTTCAAGGACATCAGCGACTCCGGCCGCAAGGAAGGCGCCAAGTCTTCCGGCGCCCAGTTGCTCGATGCGTTCGTGTACCACAACTACTCGATCGGCGATCAGCCCGGTTCGGTGCGCTTCGGCAAGCAGGTGGTGAGCTGGGGCGAAAGCACCTTCATCGGTGGTGGCATCAACTCGATCAACCCGATCGACGTCGCCGCCTTCCGCCGCCCTGGCGCCGAGATCAAGGAAGGCCTGATCCCGGTCAACATGTTCTACATCTCGCAGAGCCTGACCGACAACCTGTCGGCCGAAGCCTTCTACCAGGTCGAGTGGGACCAGACTGTCGTCGACAACTGCGGCACCTTCTTCTCGCAACCCGACATCATCGCCGACGGCTGCACCGACAACCTGCGCGTGCTCAACAGCAGCCGCACAGTGCCGGCAGCGGCCCAGCAGTTCCTCGCGACCCGTGGCGTGAACATCAACGAAGAAGGTGTGATGGTGGCCCGTGGCGCCGACCGCGACGCCCGTGACAGCGGCCAGTTCGGGGTGGCCATGCGCTACATGTTCGAACCGCTCGACACCGAGTTCGGCGCCTACTTCATGAACTACCACAGCCGTGCGCCGATCTTCAGCGCCACAGGCGCCTCGCCGTCGGTGTTTGCCGGCCTGAGCCAGCTGCCAGCGCAGTTGCGTGCATTGGCGCCATTGATCGTGGCGGGCAACTCGAAGTATTTCGTCGAGTACCCCGAGGACATTCGCCTGTATGGCCTGAGCTTCTCCACCACGCTGCCCACCGGCACCGCGTGGAGCGGTGAAATCAGCTACCGGCCCAATGCCCCGGTGCAGTTGAACACCACCGACATCCTGTTCGCTGGCGTACGCCCGATTGGCGGCGCACTGAGCAACGCCTCGCTGCTCACCGGTACCCCAGGGGAAGACCTGCACGGCTACCGCCGCAAGGAAGTTACCCAGTTCCAGACCACCCTGACGCACTTCTTCGACCAGGTGATGGGTGCCAGCCGCATGACCGTAGTGGGTGAAGTGGGTGTCACCCACGTGGGTGGCCTGGAGAACGCGCACGAAACCCGTTACGGCCGTGACCCGGTATTCGGCCCAGGCCCGCTGCCAGCCACCGGCGGCGCCGATACCTGCCAGGCGCTCAATACCAGCACCATCGCTGGCGCAGGTGCCGGGGCTTCGACCACCAACCTGAACCGCAAGTGCGAAAACGACGGTTACACCACCAGCACTTCCTGGGGTTACCGCGCCCGGGTCATCTGGGACTACAACGACGTGTTCGCCGGGGTCAACCTCAAGCCCAACGTGGCCTGGTCGCATGACGTGTCCGGCTACTCGCCAGGCCCTGGCGGCAACTTCGAGGAAGGCCGCAAGGCAGTCAGCCTTGGCCTGGACGCCGAGTACCAGAACACCTACACCGCGAGCCTGTCGTACACCAACTTCTTCGACGGCAAGTACAGCACCGTGGATGATCGCGACTTCGTCGCCCTCAGCTTCGGCGTGAACTTCTAAGCAATCAGATCCAGGACGACACGACATGAACAAGACCAGAAGTCTGCTGCAAGCCGGTGTACTGGGCCTGTCCCTGCTGGCGACCAGCGTCATGGCTGCGGTTTCCGCCGATGAAGCGGCAAAGCTGGGCAGCACCCTCACACCGATGGGCGCGGAAAAGGCCGGTAACGCTGATGGCTCCATCAGCGCGTGGCAGCCGCTGTCGAAGACCGCCGGCAGCGTCGATGCCAAAGGCTTCCTCTCCGACCCGTATGGCAGCGACAAGCCGCTGTTCACCATCACCGCGCAGAACGTCGAGCAGTACAAGGACAAGCTGTCACCGGGCCAGGTGGCCATGTTCAAGCGCTACCCGGATACCTTCAAGATCCCGGTGTACAAGACCCACCGCGGCGCTACCGTGCCTGATGAAGTGTTTGCCGCCATCAAGAAGAACGCCACCGCGACCACGCTGGTCGAGGGCGGCAACGGGCTGAACAACTTCCAGACCGCCGTACCGTTCCCGATCCCCAAAAGCGGCCTCGAGGTCATCTGGAACCACATTACCCGTTACCGTGGCGGCAGCGTGACGCGCCTGGTAACCCAGGCCACTCCTCAGCAGAACGGCTCCTACAGCCTGGTGTACTTCCAGGACCAGTTCGTCTTCCGTGACCGGATGAAGGACTACGACCCGAACAACCCGGGCAACATCCTGTTCTACTTCAAGCAGGAAGTGA
This sequence comes from Pseudomonas sp. LFS044, assembly GCF_047978245.1. NCBI lineage: Bacteria > Pseudomonadati > Pseudomonadota > Gammaproteobacteria > Pseudomonadales > Pseudomonadaceae > Pseudomonas > Pseudomonas sp. LFS044. Next base: position 130,152 of record NZ_JBFPFX010000003.1, on the reverse strand, counting down.
CCGCGCCAGCCCGCCTGGCCGGGACCGTACTGCTGGTACACGAGACACTCGACCAGGTGAAGGAGCCGCGCAAGGCGTGGATCTACAACGCCGGCCAGCGCCGCGTGCGCCAGGCCCCGCAGGTGTCGTATGACGGGCCGGGCACCGCCGCCGATGGCCTGCGCACCTCGGACAACCTGGACATGTACAACGGTGCGCCGGACCGCTACGACTGGAAGCTTGAAGGCAAGAAGGAAATGTACATCGCCTCCAACGCCTACAAGCTCGACGATCCGAAGCTCAAGTACAGCGACATCCTCAAGGCCGGCCATATCAACCAGGACTTGGCCCGTTACGAGCTGCGCCGGGTATGGCATGTGGTCGCCACGCTCAAGCCTGGCCAGCGTCACATCTACGCCAAGCGTGATTTCTACATCGACGAGGATACCTGGCAGGCAGCGGTAATCGACCAGTATGACGGCCGTAACCAGCTGTGGCGCGTGTCTGAGGCGCATGCCCAGGACTACTACAACGTGCAGGTGCCGTGGTACACCCTGGAAACCATCTACGACCTGCAATCGGGCCGTTACCTGGCTTTGGGGATGAAGAACGAAGAGAAAAGATCCTACGACTTCGGCTTCAGTGCCAGCAAGGCTGACTTCCAGCCCGCTGCGCTGCGCCAGTCGGGCATCCGTTGAACCGCTAGTCCACACCTCCGTGTGATCCCCAGAACGCCCCGGCTTGCCGGGGCGTTTCTGTTCCAGCGCTGCGATAAAGCTGCTGAATACCCTGCCAAACCCGCGTTACAGCTGCTGTCCACCAGGGTTGTCGCTTTTTGTCGTAGTCTTTTCCGGACGATTTGCGCCCATCATCTTCAAATGCGCCGCGTTACCCGCTAGTCTCGCAACAATCCGTACCGCCGTAGTTTTTCAACCAGAACGAGCCGGTCATGACAGATTTGTCCCGTACGCATGGATTCGCCAGCCAGGCCCTGGGCCTGCTGGACGGGCGTTTCTTCCGGCCACCGCTGCCGGACGGTCACGTGCACCGCGCACGCCTGTGCCAGCGCCTGCAGGCCGGCCTTGGCGGGCGCTTGCTGCTGGTCAATGCCCCGGCAGGCTTTGGTAAAAGCTCCCTGGCCATCGAATTCTGCGAGGCGCTGCCTGGCCACTGGCGTAGCCTCTGGCTTGGCCTGAGCCAGCGCGATGCCGACCCCGGCCGCTTCCTCGAGCGCCTGCTCGAGGGGCTGCAGCAATATTGCCCGGCCCTCGGCGGCCAGGCGATGGGCCTGTTGAAGATGCGCCAGCGCCATCAGCCCTTCGCCTTCGAGGAATGGATCGACGGTCTGCTCGATGAACTGGCGTTGTACCTGCAAGCCGATACGCCGCTGCTACTGGTGCTGGACGACTATCACCTGGCGCAGGGCCCGGTTCTCGATCGCTGCCTGCAGTTTTTCCTCAACCACTTGCCGGGCGGCCTGGTACTGCTGGTCACCAGCCGCCAACGGCCAGACTGGCACCTGGCGCGCCTGCGTTTGTCGCGGCAGCTGGTCGAGCTCAATGAGCAGGAATTGCGCCTGACGCCCGACGAGTCCCTGGCTGTCATTGGCCGGCAGCCCACCGGCCTGCGTGGCCAGGCCTTGGATAACCTGATCCAGCGCAGTGACGGCTGGGTGGCCGGGCTCCGTTTCTGGCAGCTGGCGGCCAGCGAGTCCGGCGATGAACATGCCTTGCCCCACGCCTTGCATGGCGGCGAAGGGCTGATCCGCGATTACCTGCTCGAAGAAGTCATCGATATCCTGCCGGCCGAAGTACAGGCCTTCCTGTTCGACACCGCCTGCCAGGAGCGCTTCTGTGCGGCGTTGTGCGATGCCCTGCGCGAGCGCGACGACAGCGCTGCCATCCTGCGCTACCTGCAGGCCCACCAGGTGTTCCTGGTGCCACTGGACGAGCATGGCCACTGGTACCGATACCACCACCTGTTCTCCGACCTGTTGCGCAGCCGCCAGTCCAGCGAGCCGCAAGCGCGCCTGCACCTGCGTGCCTGCCGCTGGTTCCAGGCCCAGGGGCTGCTCGACGAAGCGGTGGAGCAGGCGTTGCGCGCCGGCCACCTGGATGTCGCCGCCGACCTGGTGCAGAGCCTGTCGGAAGAGCAACTGCTGGCCGAGCAGAATGTCGGCATGTTGCTGCGCTGGAAAATGGACCTGCCCGATAGCCTGCTGATCAGCACGCCACGGTTGATCGTGCTGTACAGCTGGGCGCTGGGCCTGGCCTGTCAACTGGATGCTGCGCAGGAGCTGGCAAGCTACCTCAGCCGCTTCCTGCCAGCGCCTTCGGCCACCGCGCAGAAGTCCATGCTGGCGCAGTGGCTAGCCTTGAGCGGGGTAATCGCCCGTGGCCGCGGCGACCGTGAACGCACCCTGGCCTACTGTGGCGAGGCGCTGCAGAGCCTGCCGTGCAAGCGCTATGGTCAGCGCCTGGTGTGCCTGTCGACACTGTCCAACCTGGCCATTGCCGATGGCGATTTCTGGCGCGCGCGGGGGTGGAACCGCGAGGCGCTCGAACTGGCCCAGCGGGTCGGCAATCCGTTGTTCGAAGCCTTGGCCCACTACGACCGTGCGCGGGTGCTGCATGCCCGCGGCGAAGCACTGCGCGCCCTGGATGAAGTGCGCCAAGGGTTGCAGCGCTTGCAGGATCTATCGGCCCAGCGGCTGTATGCGGTACGTGCACGGCTGACCTTGTACGAGGGCTACCTGTTGGTTACGCGCCTGCAACCTGCACAAGGGCGTGCGCGTTTGCGTGCAGGGCTGGGTGAAGCGCGTGCCTGCCGTGATATCAGCGTATTGATCGGCCATTGCGTGATTGCCACGCTCGACGGCCGCGAAGGCCATTACGCTGAGGCGTTCGCCGAGCTGGCGGAGGCCGAGCGGTTGATGCATATCTGGGATGTGCCGCCGATCTTCTACCTGGCCATGATTACCCTGGTGAAGTGTGAGCTGTGGCTGGCCCAGGGCCGTACCGACCTGGCCGAATCCTGGTTGCTGCGCCTTGGCCAGACCTATGGCGGCGAACACCCGGCCGCGGCGCCGGAGTTCCACCCATTGCTGCCCTTGCACATCGAATTGCAGCAGGCATTGCTCGACCGCATCCAGGGGCGCAGTGAAGATGCTGTGGTGCGCCTGCGCGGTCTGGTCGAGCGTGGGCAGGGCAGCGGCGGCATGATGTTGACCCTCAGCGCGCTGTGCCAATGGATCGCATTGATACTGGAGCAAGGGCGCGAAGCGCAGGCCACGGAGTTGCTGCCTGCGGCCCTGTCGGCGGCTCAGGGTGGGGTGATGCAGCCATTCCAGCGGCTGATCGAGCAGCACCCGCTATGGTTACGCGAGCAACTGCTGGCGCGCCCGGCCTGCAAGGTGCAAGCCGACCTGCTGGCGCGCCTGCCCGAGCTGGTGGCGCCCAGCAGCGGCACCAACGAAGCCCTGAGCGGGCGTGAGCTGGCGGTACTCGAGCTGATCGCGCAAGGCTGTTCCAACCAGCAGATCAGCGAGCGCCTGTTCATCTCGCTGCACACCGTCAAGACCCACGCCAGCCACATCAACAGCAAGCTTGGCGTGGAGCGGCGAACCCAGGCGGTGGCGCGGGCCAAGTCGCTGGGCTTGCTCGCCTGACGGTAGCTGCCGAGGGTTTGTCTGATAAAAAAGCAGTGGCTTGAGGGGGCAATCCTGGCGTAGCAATGCCTGGCTAATCTTTTCCGACCAGCGGCCGATACAGTATTCGGCGGTATGCATCACCCCGCGCCATCCTCCCATCATCCAATACAGGTCGTGTTGATGCTGCAGTACGGGCAAAAGAGCTTTTTGATCGTCGATGACTTCACCGACTTTCGTACGTCGACCCGCTCCATGCTGCGTGAGCTGGGCGTGCGCGACGTCGACACTGCCGACAGCGGCGAGCAGGCCCTGCGCATGTGCGGGCAAAAGCGCTACGACTACATTCTTCAGGATTTTCACCTGGGTGATGGCAAGAAGAATGGCCAGCAAGTGCTCGAGGACCTGATCCTCGACAAGCTCATCAGCCATGAGTGCGTGTTCATCATGGTGACCGCCGAAAGCAGCCAGGCCATCGTGCTCAGCGCGCTCGAGCACGAGCCCGATGCGTACCTGACCAAACCGTTCAACCGGGTTGGCCTGGCCCAGCGCCTCGACAAACTGACGCAACGCAAGACCTTGCTCAAGCCTATCCTCCAAGCGCTGGACCGCGGCCGCCCGGCCGAAGTGCTGGCGGCGTGCGCCGAGCTGTGCAAGAAAGACCCGCGTTTCGCGCCGCTGTGCCTGCGCTACCGCGCCGATGCCCTGCGCGGCCTCAACCGTTTCGAAGAGCTCGACAAGTTCCTCAAGGGCATCCTTGCCAGCCGGCCGCAGCCTTGGGCGTACGCAGCATTGGGCAGCCTGATGCACAAGCGTGGCCAGAACGCCCAGGCCCAGGGGGTTTACGAGCAAGGCCTCAAGGCGTTCCCGATCATGCCGAGCCTGTATGACGGCATGGCCGACGTGCTGGTGGCCCAAGGCGACACCAAGCGCGCCCAGGGCATGCTTGAAGAAGCGGTGCGCCTCTCGCCCCTGGCAGTGCGGCGCCAGGCTGCACTGGGCAAGCTGGCGCTGGGTAACGAAGACTTCGAGAGCGCGGCCAAAGCCTTCCGCCATGCGGTGAACCAGGGGCAGAGTTCGCGCTACAAGGATGCCGAGAGCAACCTCGGGTTGGTGCAGGCACTGATGAGCAAGAACGCCGGTTTTGGCCTGGATGCGCGCACCCGGGTCGAGATCAACACCGTGCTCAGCGAGGTGGCCAAGGACAACCTCGACGATCAAGGCCTGCAGGTGCGGGCGCGCATGATGAAGGCCGCCAGCCTGCAGCAGGCCGGTGATGCCGATACCGCCGCCAAGCTCACCGAACAGGCCCTGCAGCGGCTGGAAAAGATGGATCAGTTCTTCTCGGTCGAAGCAGCACTGACCGTGGCCAGGCAGCTGCAAGGGCTCGACCAGGCTGGCGCGGCGAACACCATCCTCAAGGCGTGTGTGGAAACCTATGGTGATGACCCCAAGGTCATGCAGAGTGTAGCCGCGCTGACCGACGACCCGGCAGTGCTCAACGCCGTCACCGAGGCAGTCGACCTCAACCGCCAAGGCGTGCGCAGCTACCAGGCTGGGCAACTCAACGAGGCCTTGCAGATGTTCCGCAGGGCATTGTCGCTGCAGCCCAAGAACATCAGCATTGCCCTCAACACCTCCCAGGCGCTGTTGCGGATTGGTGGCGAAGTGACCCCGCCTGCCATCCTGGAGGAGTGTCGCAGCTGCCTGACCAGCGTCGCAGGCATCCCTGCCAGTGACAGCCGCTATGACCGCTACCGCAAATTGCACATCAAGGTTTTCGGCGCATGAGCCAGGATAATCAGGGGCTGGATTTTTCCACGGTGATCGCCTCCACCGTGCACGACCTGAAAAACTCGTTGTCCGCGCTCATCCAGTCCCATGACCAGTGGCTGGCGCGCCTGCCCGAAGAGCTGCGCAGTGGCACCGAGCAGGGCGTAATGGAGCATGAGTTCCGTCACCTCAACGGCATGCTGGTGCAGTTGCTGGGCCTGTACAAGCTGGGCGTCAACCAGCTTCCGGTGTGCCCGGACTACCACGAGCTGGACGACTTCATCGAAGCGCAACTGGCGGCCCACCAGCAGGTGCTTGAGCACAACGACATCCTCGCCACCTGGCGTGTCGACAGCGACAACCCGCTGGGCTTCTTCGACCGTGAGCTGGTCGCTTCGGTGATCGCCAACGTGATCACCAATGCCACCCGTTACGCCGGGCATGCGCTGCTGATCAGCATCGAGGAAGAAGACGAGCAACTGGTAATCAGCGTCAACGACGACGGCCCCGGCTACCCCGCGCGCCTGCTCGAGCGGCAGCAGGACTACGCGCTCGGGATCGACGGGCAGAGTGGCAGCACCGGGCTTGGCCTGTATTTCGCGGCACGGATTGCGGCGTTGCACGAGCGCGATGGGGTGCAAGGGCGGATCGAGATTGCCAATGGCGGGGCGCTTGGGGGTGGGTTGTTCCGGTTGTATTTGCCGTGATTGAGCGCGTGGGGCCCAGGGCTTGCCTTGGGTTATCCTGCGCACATGAAATCGAGCGCCGCCCGCGCGGCGCTCGATCTGCTTGGCGCCATACCACTAAAGGCAAGCGCCCGGTTCCACCCACTCACGACTCGCAGCGGTAGCCCCAGATGCTTTCCCAGCCCCCCCTCATCCGCGAAACCTTCCCCGTAGGCCCGCTGCAGTGCAACTGCACCCTGATCGGCGACCCGCTCAGCAAAAAAGCCATCGTCGTCGACCCAGGCGGTAACCCGGACAAGATCCTCGCCCGCCTGCAGGCCCACGGCCTGACCCTGGTGAGCATCATCCACACCCACGCGCACTTCGACCATTTCCTGGCCTCGGGCAAGCTCAAGGAGCTGACCGGCGCCACCTTGCACCTGCACAAGGACGACCAGCCGCTGTGGGACAACCTGGAGATGCAGTGCCAGATGTTCGGCGTACCCTACACCCCGGTGCCACCGCCGGACCGCTGGCTGGGTGATGACGAAGCGCTGGCCTGCGGCTGTGGCGTGGCCCTGCACACCCCAGGGCATACGCCGGGCTCGATGAGCTTCTGGTTCGCCGATGCCAAGCTGTTGGTAGCGGGGGATACGCTGTTCCGCCGTGGCATTGGCCGGACCGATTTGTGGGGGGGCGACCAACGGGCTATCGTTCGTTCGATCAAGGAGCGGCTGTACCGTCTGGATGAAGACGCCATCGTGGTCACCGGCCACGGGCCGGATACCCGCCTTGGCGACGAAATGCGCGAGAACCCGTTCGTGCGGGCATGAACAGGTTTTCATGGAATTATTTCGCCGCGCTGTAATCCAAGGCTGGCATAGATCCATTCACGATTTGCCGCACACACGAATTTTTGTAGGAGCTTGTCCATGTTCACCATGCGTCGTCTGATTATCGTCGCGACCGCTGCAGCCCTGATGACCGGCTGCGCCAGCCAGAACCCTTATGACAACCAAGGTCAGGCACAGGGCGGCTCGACGGGCATGAGCAAGACCGCCAAGTACGGTGGCCTGGGCGCGCTGGCCGGCGCCATCGCCGGTGCCGCCATCGATCACAACAACCGTGGCAAGGGCGCGTTGATTGGCGCCGCCGCTGTCGGTGCCGCCGCTGCCGGTTACGGCTACTACGCCGACAAGCAGGAAGCCGAACTGCGTGCGCAAATGGCCAATACCGGCGTTGAAGTGCAACGCCAGGGTGACCAGATCAAACTGATCATGCCGGGCAACATCACCTTCGCCACCGATTCGGCGAACATCGCGCCGAGTTTCTACTCGCCGCTGAACAACCTGGCGACCTCGTTCAAGCAGTTCAACCAGAACACCATCGAAGTGGTCGGTTTCACCGACAGCACCGGCAGCCGCCAGCACAACATGGACTTGTCCCAGCGCCGCGCCCAGGCGGTCAGCGCCTACCTGACCTCGCAAGGTGTGGATGCCTCGCGCGTTACCGTACGTGGTATGGGCCCGGACCAGCCGATTGCCAGCAACGCCGATGCCAATGGCCGCGCTCAGAACCGCCGGGTAGAGGTCAACCTGAAGCCGATCCCGGGTCAGCAGTATGACCAGCAGGGGCAGGTTCAGCAGTACCCGTGAGTTTTCAGGGCCGCTGTGCGGCCCTATCGCCGGCAAGCCGGCTCCCACAGGATCGCAACCGCTGCACATCGCTGGGGGGCCGGCTTGCCGGCGATTGGGCTGCACAGCAGCCCCCAGGTTTCAGCGCACGACGCTGGCCTGAATAGCTGTAAGGGCGATGGTATGCACGATGTCATCCACCTGAGCACCGCGTGGCAGGTCGTTTACCGGCTTGCGCAGGCCTTGCAGCATCGGCCCCAGGCTGACCCCGTCGGTACTGCGCTGCACCGCCTTGTGGGTAGTGTTGCCGGTGTTCAGGTCGGGGAACACGAACACCGTGGCGCGCCCGGCCACCGGGCTGTTGGGGGCGAGCTGGCGGGCAATATCAGGGTTGGCGGCAGCGTCGTACTGCAACGGCCCATCAATCAGCAGGTTCTGCTCCGCGCTCTGCGCCAGGCGCGTGGCTTCGCGCACTTTTTCCACTTCTTCATCGCTCGCCGAGTCGCTTGAGTAGCTGATCATCGCTACCCGTGGCGCGATGCCGAAGGCTTGTGCCGATTCGGCGCTCTGCCGGGCGATCTCGGCCAGTTCGCTGGCGCTGGGGTGCGGGTTCATCACGCAGTCGCCGTACACCAGCACCTGTTCGGGAAACAGCATGAAGAACACCGATGACACCAGGCTTGCGCCCGGCGCGGTCTTGATCAGTTGCAGGGCAGGGCGGATGGTGTTGGCGGTGGAGTGCACCAGGCCCGAGACCAGGCCATCGACTTCGTCCAGTGCCAGCATCATGGTGCCGATCACTACCGGGTCTTCAAGCTGTTGCTCGGCCATGGGCGCATTGAGGTTCTTGCTCTTGCGCAGGTCGACCATCGGCTCCACATAGCGACCGCGAATCAGCTCGGGGTCGAGAATTTCAAGGTCCGCCGGCAAGGTGATGCCCTGCGCGCGGGCCACGGCTTCGACTTCTTCCGGTTTTGCCAGCAGCACGCAACGGGCGATACCTCGCGCCTGGCAGATAGCGGCAGCCTGCACCAGCAATGGCTCGGCGCCTTCGGGCAGGACGATGCGTTTATTCGCCTGCTGCGCCCGCTGTATCAGCTGGTAGCGGAACACCGCTGGCGACAGGCGCAGCTCGCGCGGGGTGCCGCAGCGTTGGTGCAGCCAGGCCGCGTCGAGGTGGCTGGCGACGAAGTCGGTGATGAACTCGGCGCGCTCGCGGTCATCCACCGGGATTTCGCGGTTGAGCGAGTTGAGCTGGTTGGCCGTGTCGTAGGAGCCAGTGCTCACCGAGAGGATCGGCAGCCCGGCCTGCAGGGCGCCGCGGCACAGGCCGAGGATGCGTGTATCGGGCTTGCTGTCGCTGGTCAGCAGCAGGCCGGCCAGCGGCACACCGTTGATCGCCGCCAGGCTGACGGCGAGGATGATGTCGTCGCGGTCGCCCGGCGTCACCACCAGCGTGCCGGGGGTGAGCAGCGGCACGGTATTGGCCACGGTGCGTGCACAGATGATGATCTTGTTCATGCGCCGTTGTTCGTAGTCGCCGGCATTGAGCACTTGCGCGCCCAGCAGGTCGGCCACGTCACGGGTGCGCGGGGCATTCAGGTCGGGCTGGTAGGGGATGCAACCGAGCAGGCGGAAGTCGCCGCCACGCAGCAGCGGCGAGTGCTCGCGCAGACGCGTGGCGAACTCGGCCATGCTCTCGTCGGTGCGCACCTTGTTGAGGATCACCCCAAGCACTTTCGGGTCGCGCGGGCCACCGAACAGCTGGGCCTGCAGTTCGACCCGTCCGGACAGTTCGCTGAGCACTTCGTTTTCCGGCGCCGACACCAGAATCACTTCGGCGTCCAGGCTCTTGGCCAGGTGCAGGTTTACCCGCGCCGCATAGCTGGCATGGCGGGTCGGCACCATGCCCTCGACCACCACCACGTCATTGCCGATGCAGGCTTGCTGATAAAGACGAATGATTTCCTCGAGCAGCTCGTCCAGCTGGCCATCGCCAAGCATGCGCTCGACCTGGGCCAGGCTCAGTGGCTTGGGCGGCTTGATGCCGTGGGTGCGGGCTATCAGCTCTGTGGAACGTTCCGGGCCGGTGTCGCCAGGGTGCGGCTGGGCAATCGGCTTGAAAAAGCCGACCTTGAGCCCGGCGCGCTCCAGGGTGCGCACCAGGCCCAGGCTGATCGAAGTCAGGCCGACACCGAAATCGGTCGGCGCTATGAAAAATGTCTGCATGCGTGCTTCTCGAAATAAAGCGTTGCAAGGAATCAACGGGCAAGGGTAGCGCTATCGGCCCCTTGTGCACACCAGCCACAGGCGAAAGCCTGGCCGATGCGCTGCGCGCGCTGTTCGGGGTCGAGCACCCAAGGGCGCGCTTGCCACGGTGGCTGGTGGCGCAGGTGCTGGGTGTGGCCGCAGGACAGGTCGACCACCCAGTGGCCCTCATCGTCCTGGTGGAAGCCAATGATCCGACTGATGGGGCACCCCTCGTCCCTGCTGGGTTCGCAATCAGACGATGCGTTGGTTACACTTGTCCGTTCTACATACTTTTGCAAAAGGTCTTGCCCCATGCTGATCGCCGCCAACAAGGCTGTCTCCATCGACTATACCCTGACCAACGACGCCGGGGAGACCATCGACAGCTCCGCCGGTGGCGCGCCGCTGGTCTACCTGCACGGTGCCCAGAACATCATCCCGGGCCTGGAAAAAGCCCTGGAAGGCAAACAGGCTGGCGACGAACTGAACGTCACCATCGAGCCTGAAGATGCCTACGGCGAATACCTGGCCGAACTGGTCAGCACCCTGAACCGCAGCATGTTCGAAGGCGTCGACGAACTGGAAGTGGGCATGCAGTTCCACGCTTCTGCGCCGGACGGCCAGATGCAGATCGTCACCATCCGTGACCTGGACGGCGACGACGTGACTGTCGACGGCAACCACCCGCTGGCCGGCCAGCGCCTGACCTTCCAGGTCAAGGTTGTTGACGTGCGTGACGCCACCCAGGAAGAAATCGCTCACAAGCACATCCACGGTGAAGGTGGCCATCACCACTGATTTTCTGCGCTAAGCTCAGAAAGTCGCCAGGCGCTCGGACAAGCCGACACGCCTCCCGCGGGAGGTGAACGGCTTGGACGAGCGCCTTTTTAGTGGGCGCAATTCGCCCCAGCGACAACTGGGAACCTGAGAGGGGATTCATCATGAGTGCATTTCACGACCTGACGTTGAAGGCGCTGAACGGCCAGGACCTGCCCTTGGCACCGTTCAAGGGCCAGGTGGTGCTGGTGGTCAATGTCGCCTCCAAGTGTGGCCTGACGCCGCAATACGCTTCGCTGGAAAAGCTCCATCAGCAGTTCAAGGGCAAGGGCTTCAATGTGCTGGGCCTGCCCTGCAACCAGTTTGCCGGCCAGGAGCCTGGCAGCGAGAAGGACATCCAGGAGTTCTGCAGCCTCAACTATGGTGTGAGCTTCCCCCTGGGCGCCAAGCTTGAGGTCAACGGGCCGCAGCGTCATTCGTTGTATCGCCTGCTGGCCGGCGAGGGTGCCGAGTTTCCGGGTGACATCAGCTGGAACTTCGAAAAATTCCTGGTGGGCAAGGATGGGCGCGTACTGGCCCGCTTCGCGCCGCGTACTGCACCGGATGACCCGACGGTGGTGCAGGCCATCGAGAAAGCGCTGGGTTGAATATCCAAGGGGCTGCCAAGCGGCCCCGGCGATACTGCAGAATCACCCGGATCAATAATGCTGGGCCAACCTTTCCACTGCTCCTAACCTCAGCGCATTTCCTCACCCTGACGGAAGCGCCCCCATGTCCACCCATCCCCTGTTCAAGCCGTTCACCCTTGGCGCACTCGAGCTGCCGACCCGTGTCGTCATGGCACCCATGACCCGTACCTTCTGCCCCGGTGGCGTGCCCCACGACGGTGTGGTCGAGTACTACCGCCGCCGCGCCGCCGCCGGGGTAGGCCTGATCATCACCGAAGGCACCACGGTTGGGCACAGGGCTGCCAACGGCTACGCCAATGTCCCCCGTTTTTATGGTGAGGATGCACTGGCTGGCTGGAAACGTGTGGTCGATGCAGTGCACGCCGAAGGCGGCCGTATCGTGCCCCAGCTGTGGCACGTCGGTGCGGTGCGCCGCCTGGGTACCGAGCCTGATGCCAGCGTGCCGGGCTTCGGCCCGAGCGAGAAGGTCAAGGACGGCCAGGTGCAGGTGCATGGCATGACCCACGACGACATCCGTGAGGTGATCGCAGCGTTCGCCGAGGCGGCCCGCGATGCCCAGGCCATCGGCATGGACGGCGTGGAGATTCATGGCGCCCACGGCTACCTGATCGACCAGTTCTTCTGGGCGGCCAGCAACCGCCGCGACGATGAGTACGGCGGCGATCTGGCTGGCCGTTCGCGCTTTGCCATCGAGCTGATCCAGGCTGTGCGGGCAGCTGTAGGGCCGGGCTTCCCGATCATCTTCCGCTTTTCGCAGTGGAAGCAGCAGGACTACAGCGCACGGCTGGTGGACACACCCGAGGCGCTGGCGGCGTTCCTCAAGCCACTGTCCGACGCGGGTGTGGATATTTTCCACTGTTCCACCCGCCGGTTCTGGGAGGCGGAATTCGAAGGCTCCGAGCTGAACCTGGCCGGTTGGACTCGCGCACTGACGGGCAAACCGACCATCACGGTGGGCAGTGTCGGGCTCGATGGCGAATTCCTGCAGTTCATGGTCGCTACCGACAAGGTGGCCCAACCCGCCAGCCTGGAAGGCTTGCTGCGGCGTCTGGGCGATGAGGAGTTCGACCTGGTGGCGGTAGGCCGGGCCCTGTTGGTGGATGCCGAGTGGGCGCAGAAAGTGCGCGACGGGCGTGAAGCGGACGTGTTGCCGTTCAGCCGCGAGGCGCTGGCGACGTTGGCTTGATTTCCAGGCCGGGGCCTGCGGGCTCGCGGCCCGCACGTACCGTGTGGCAGGCGGCGTAAAGGTGCGCCTCGAACTGCTCGATTATCGCCGACCAGCCTTGGCGGCTGGCATGTTGGCGGGCATTGAGGCGCACTCGGCGCAAGGTTTCGCTTTCCTCCAGCAGCCAGCAGGCCGCATCGATGAAGGCGGCCTGATCACCCGGCATGGCCAGCGCGCCGCTGTGGCCATGACGGATGTGCTGGGCGGCGGCGGCTTCGTCATAAGCGACCACGGCCAGCCCCGAGGCCATCGCTTCGAGCACCACATTACCAAAGGTTTCGGTCAGGCTCGGGAACAGGAACAGGTCGCCACTGGCGAAGTGTTCGGCCAGCGCCTCACCGCGCTGGGTACCGCAGAACACGGCATCCGGCAACTGCTGTGCAAGGGTGGCGCGCTGCGGCCCATCACCGACCACGACAAGGCGCAGCCGCCGCTGTGGATAAGTGTTCTGCAAGGCTTGCAGGCACGGGCGCAGCAGGCCCAGGTTCTTTTCTGCGGCCAGGCGCCCGACATGCAGCACGGCGATATCTTCCGGGCCGAGCCCCCAGGCATCGCGCAAGGCCTGGCTGCGCCGGGCCGGGTTGAACAGCCCGGCATCCACGCCACGGGCCATCAGCACCAGGCGCTCGAAGCCGCGCCGCTGCAGTTCAAGGCGCTGGCTGGCGCTGGGTACCAACGTAGCAACGCTACGCCGGTGAAACCAGCGCAAGTAATGCGTAAGCAGACGTGCCAACAAACCGAGGCCGTATTGCCCGCAATACTGCGGGAAATTGGTATGAAAACCGCTGACGACGGCCACGCCCAGGCGCCGCGCTGCTCGCAACGCACTCAGCCCCAGCGGGCCTTCGGTGGCGATGAAGAGCACATCCGGGCGGTGCCGGCGCCAGCGGCGCAACAGTGTGTGCATCGACACCTCACCCCACTGCAGGCCCGGGTAGCCCGGCACGCCCCAGCCACGGCACAAAAACAAGTCAGGGGCATCACCTGCAGGCTGTTCACCCACCTGCCTGGGCCGCACGACTTCCACGTGATGCCCGCGCTGGCGCAACCCATCGCCAAGGCGCCCAAGGGTATTGGCCACGCCGTTGATTTCGGGCGGGAAGGTTTCGCTGACGAGGGTGATGCGTAGGGCAGGTGTGTTCATGACAAAAAGTTTCCGCCTGCTGCGTTGCGCTCATGTGACAGCCTGGTGATGCGCAGATGACGCGTATAACGTCTGCGTGAATATTTCCGTGCCGTGCACTCAAGAACCGACCCTGGGCAGCCGATGGAGATGCATTCGATCAGGTGATGCGCTCCGGGAGCGGTGATGTTCAACAACAAGCTCAAGCAAGAAATCCAGCAACTGCGCGAGGAGCTGTTTTCCGTCGAGCAGGTCAAGAACAGCCTGGATAGCGAAATGCTGGTGCTCCAGCTCGACCCTCAGGGGCGTATCGAGATGGTCAACGGCAACTTCGAGAAAGAGATGCGCTACCGCCCCGAGCAACTGATCGGGCGTCACATCGAAGATATCGTGCCGGCCCATGTGAAGAAGCTCGACTTCCATCAGCGCATGAAAACCGCCATCACCCGCGGTGAGCACCTCAATGGCGCCTTCCGCCTGCTGCGTGGTACCGGTGAAGAGGCCTGGCTGCGCTCGATCCTGCAACCGGTAAAGGGCAGCGACGGGCGCATCAAGTACTTCACGATGCACTCCAGCGACCTGACCCGCACCATCGAAGCCTCACGCGAACACGAAAGCCTGATCAAGGCGCTGATGCGTTCTACAGCCGTGATCGAATTCAACCTGGATGGGCAGGTGCTGACCGCCAACGACCGTTTCCTGCAAACGGTCGGGTATAGCCTTGAGCAGGTGCGCGGCAAGCATCACCGCATGTTCTGTGAACCGGAGGAAGCCAACTCGGCAGGTTACCAGGCGTTCTGGGACAAGCTGCGCCGCGGCGAGTACGTGGCCGATCGCTTCAAACGGATCGATGCCCATGGCCGCACGGTATGGCTGGAGGCGTCCTACAACCCGATCATGGATGCCCATGACGTGCTGTACAAGGTGGTCAAGTTCGCCACGGTGATTACCGATCAGGTCAATCAGGAGCAGGCCGTGGCGCAGGCAGCAGACATTGCCTACAACACCTCGCTGGAAACCGACAGCAGTGCCCGCAAGGCCACCGATGTGGTGACCCAGACGGTTGAGGTGATGCGTGGCCTGGAAGGTTCGATGCAGGATGCCGCCGAAGGCATTCAGGCGCTGGACAAGCAGTCCAAGGTGATTGGCGCGATCATCAAGACCATCAGCGACATCGCCGGCCAGACCAACCTGCTGGCGCTCAATGCCGCCATCGAGGCCGCCCGGGCCGGTGAGCAGGGGCGTGGTTTTGCGGTAGTCGCAGACGAAGTGCGCCAGCTGGCTTCACGTACCAGCACCGCCACTGAAGAAATCGCCAAGGTGGTGCAACAGAACGAGCAGTTGGCCCAGGCGGCGGTGGATATCATCGACACCAGCAAACGCCAGGCCGAGCAAGGGCTGGCGCTAGCCGCAGATACCGGTGGCGTGATCGTCGAGATTCAGGAAGGGGCGAAGAGGGTGGTGGATGCAGTCGGGCAGTTCTCAAGCCAGCTCAGCCACTAGGGTTTGTAACTGTAGGCGCAGGCAAGCCAGCGCCTACAGTGACGGCGTTACACAGTTTTGGTACAGCGCCTACTCAGCCTTGCAGCTGTTGATAAACATCGCTGGCGATGGCCGCGAAGGTTTCAATGCTAGCGAACCTGCTATCGATGCGGTGTTCGTCCTGGAAGGAGAACGCCACACCAAATACACCGCTGAACTCATCTGTGATCACAGGATGATTGTTTTCTAGAACTGCGTTGGCAATAAAGGTTGGCAATGCAGTACTGCTGGTGACAATCCTGTCGACGGGATTGTTCACGCTGTTGATGAACAGCTGATCGGCAGGTATGTCGATGCCTTGCCCCTGCAGTGCTTCATCGAGTCTCCAGGTTGCCTTGTGCTTGAGCACTTCGAACCCGTGTAAATGTGCCGGTATGTCGGTAAGGTCCAGATAATCTCTATCTTCATTCATGATCAAGTGCCTTTTTCAAGTACTCATCCGAGCGGGCGGTTATTGATGCATGAGTCTGCGTTCAACGCGTGTGTGCAGGCCCATGCACTCTCACATTTGCGCGTCAGGCAATGGGTGGCATTTCCATCATCCGGTCGAACGTTTCCTGCAAGGCGGCCCAGAAGTTACCGTCGCTGTCGAGCATGCGCTCGCCGCCGCTGTCATCCGAGTACTCAACGCTTTCCGGCTTATGCAGTGCTCCGCTGATCAATGCCCATGTCAGGAAGTTAATGGCAGAGCGCTGTTCGGCAAACTCATCGTTGCTGTAGACGAACCAGTTGGTTGCAGATTCCAAATCATGTTTTGCAAGCGTCTCCTTGAGGACGTTGTAAACGCGTCCCTGGATCTTTTCGAATGCTTCGTTTTCTTCATTCGTGAGCGACGGCCCTTCCAAGCCTACTCGCCCGCGTAGGCCTAGTGGGCCTTTCGGATCTATTGGGCCCGTTGCTTCAGGTTCTTCAAGCTCTTCTGGGGCCGGTTCTGCTTCTGGCTCCAGTACTACCTCATCGACCTCTTCAGGCGCTTCTGGACGATCAAGAGTCTCAGCTTCATCCTGAATTTCCTTTTTGATGTCATCGTCGTCAATCATTGGTTTACTCCTGTAGAGAGAAACACCAAATGGTGTTCGACGATGATTTAGCCTGTCGAAGATAACGGGGGTGGTGTAAATAATTATTCCCTGGTGCGGTCGACGGCTTGTCCTTCCCTGACCCAGAACAACGTGGCCCCGGCCACCGCCGCTGGCATCATCAGCACGTTCACCCCTGGAATCATCAACGCCAGGTAGGTGATACCGCCGAAGCCCAGCGACTGCCAGCGCTTGCTGCGCAGCCAGGCGAGCATGTCCTGCCAGCTCATCTTGTTGTTGTCCGCCGGGTAGTCGATGTACTGGATGGCCATCATCCACACGCCGAACATCAGCCACAGCGGCGCGGCTATCACGTTCACCACTGGGATGAACGACAGGATGAACAGCGCGATGGCCCGTGGCAGGAAGTAGCCGAGCTTGCGCATCTCGCGGCCGAAGGTACGGGGCACCATGGCCACCAGCTCACCCCAGCTGAACGCCGGGAAGTGGTCTTCGCCACGCACCACGACTTCGACTTTTTCGGCCAGGAAGCCATTGAATGGTGCAGCGAGGATGTTGGCCACCAGGGTGAAGGTGAAGAACACCATCAATACCAGCAAGGCGACGAACAGCGGCCAGAGGATATAGCTGAGGAAGCTCAGCCAGTTGGGCAGGGTAGGCATGAGGGCATCGAGCCACAGGCCGAACTGGTGGCCGGCGAAGTAGATCATGCCGCCGAACAGCAGCAGGTTGATCGCCAGGGGCAGCAGCACGAACAACCGCAAATTGGGGCTCAGCACCAGTTTCAGGCCTTCGCGCAGGTATTGGGGGCCAGAGAGGACGGGGGCTTGCATCGAGATACTCCGCAGAGAAGGGAAAACGCGCTGACCTTACCGGCTTTGCCGCGCCGACGAAAGGTGAGCAAGGTTCGGGAAACCGGCTGTAACAAAAGCCTTGGAGCCCCTGTCAGAGGTGAAATTCACATATAGAGGATGCCTATGAGGTGGATTGTCGAAGGATATTTCCTTAATCTTTGCCACCTCGCTACAGTGCGCTCAACTTTACGGTTTCTGGACCTGCGCGTTGTAGCCTTCCCCAAGTGCTGCGTGGGTCCTTTTTAATTTCCAGCTGGCGCAGCCGGTCTACCGATGCCGGCCCCTGCGGCCCGCTCGACAGGAGTTCGACATGTCTGAAGTACGTCATTCGCGCGTCATCATCCTCGGTTCCGGCCCTGCCGGTTACAGCGCCGCGGTGTACGCCGCCCGCGCCAACCTCAAGCCGCTGCTGATCACCGGCATGCAGGCCGGTGGCCAGCTGACCACCACCACCGAAGTCGACAACTGGCCGGGCGACCCCCATGGCCTGACCGGCCCGGCGCTGATGCAGCGCATGCAGGAACACGCCGAGCGTTTCGAGACCGAGATCGTCTTCGACCACATCAACGCTGTCGACCTGGCCAACAAACCGTTCACCCTGCAAGGTGACAGCGGCAAGTACACCTGCGATGCACTGATCATCGCCACCGGTGCCAGCGCGCGTTACCTGGGCCTGCCTTCGGAAGAAACCTTCATGGGCAAGGGCGTTTCGGCCTGCGCCACCTGCGACGGTTTCTTCTACCGCAACAAGCCGGTCGCCGTGGTCGGTGGCGGCAACACTGCCGTTGAAGAGGCGCTGTACCTGGCCAACATCGCCAGCAAGGTGACCCTGGTACACCGCCGCGAGACCTTCCGTGCCGAGAAGATCCTGGTCGACAAGCTGAACGCCCGTGTTGCCGAAGGCAAGATCGAGCTCAAGCTCAACGCCACCTTGGACGAAGTGCTGGGTGACAACATGGGTGTGACCGGCGCGCGCCTGAAGAACAACGACGGCAGCAGCGACGAAATCAAGGTCGACGGTGTGTTCATCGCCATTGGCCACACCCCGAACACTTCGTTGTTCGAAGGCCAGCTGACCCTGAAGGACGGCTACCTGGTGGTCCATGGCGGCCGTGAAGGCAACGCCACCGCCACCAACGTCGAAGGCGTGTTCGCCGCAGGCGACGTGGCTGACCATGTCTACCGTCAGGCCATCACCTCGGCGGGTGCGGGCTGCATGGCGGCGCTGGACGTCGAGCGTTATCTGGACGGCCTGGCCAACGCCTCGTTCTGATTCACGCATAAAAAAACCGGCCATCTGGCCGGTTTTTTTTTGCCTTTGATGTGCTGCGGCTGTACCGGCCTCATCGCGGGCAAGCCCGCTCCTACAGGCTCAGGCGCATCGACAGGTCGACCGCCTTCACATCCTTGGTCATGGCGCCAATCGAGATGTAGTCCACGCCCGTCTCGGCAATCACACGCAGGGTGCTTTCGTTGACCCCGCCACTGGCCTCGAGCTTGGCCTTGCCGGCAGTGATGCGCACCGCTTCGCGCATTTCGTCCAGGCTCAACTCGTCGAGCATGATGATGTCGGCACCGGCGTCCAGCGCCTGGCGCAGCTCGTCCAGGCTCTCCACCTCGATTTCCACCGGCTTGCCCGGGGCGATGCGGTGCGCCGCCGCGACGGCTTCGGGCACGCCGCCGCTGGCAGCGATGTGGTTTTCCTTGATCAGGAAGGCGTCGTACAGGCCGATGCGGTGGTTGTGGCACCCGCCGCAGGTGACCGCGTACTTCTGCGCCAGGCGCAGGCCGGGCAGGGTCTTGCGGGTATCTAGCAAATGCACCTGGGTGCCCTCGACCAAGTCTGCGAGCGAGCGCGCACGGGTGGCCACACCCGACAGCATCTGCAGGAAGTTCAGCGCGCTGCGCTCGCCGCTGAGCAGCGAACGGGCCGGGCCTTCAAGGTGGAACAGCACCTGATTGGCCGTGGCGCGTTCGCCATCGACCACCTGCCAGTGCACCGCCACGCGCGGGTCGAGCTGGCGGAACACGGCATCGACCCAGGCGGTGCCGGCAATCACGCATTCTTCGCGGGTGATGATGGTGGCCTTGGCCAGGCGCTCGGCCGGGATCAGCTGTGCGGTGATGTCGCCACTGCCTATGTCTTCCAGCAGCGCGCGGCGCACGTTGGCTTCGATCTCGGCGGTCAGGTCGGCAAGGCGTAGGTTCGGCATGGTCGGCTCCACAAGCTAGGTGCCGCCGATTATAGGGCAGGGGGGCGTGGTGTACAGCCGCCTTGCGGCACACCTTTGGTCAGGTCGCGTGAGCATTTTGCAAAAAATACAGTCATTTACCCGCAAGCCAAGTGCTGCTGGCGGGCGTCGGCAATTTTACCGATAATGGCGCCCACTATTTGGCGTCATAGCTTTGACGATCCGTCGCCCTATCAAACACGTCACCCTGCAAGGAGTTCGGGATGCATGAAGAAGGCAAGGTGGTGTCCCTGGTGGCCGCCATCGATCGCGGCGCGCGTACGCCCTTGCCTTGCCTCCCGGTGCTGCTTTTGCAGGTGCGCGACAAGGCCGCCCTGCAATTGCGTCAGGGCCTGCTGGCGTTGTTCAACAACGCCGACAATACCCTGTTCGAGATGGCCGACAAAGCCACCGAACGCGCCGACCAGAACCTGTATTTCGAAGCCATGCGCGACTTGCGCCTCAAGCGCAAAAGTATCGAGCGCGGCTTTCTCGACAGCTTTCACGACAGCTTTGCGCGCATCTGCCAGGCCGCCCCTCCGGGTTTCATGGCCGCGACCGATAGCCTGCGCAACACGGCGCAACGCGAGCGTGCAACGACCATCGACGGCATGGTTGCACGCGTGCTGGCGCGTGACGGTGTTGCCCTCGGCCAACTGAGCCTGCGCTTGCAGGCCCTGCTCGAGTGCCCCGTGGATCCGCAGCGCAACCCGCTCGGCCCTGCTGCGCTGTGCGGGTACTTCCTCGAAGCCGGGCGTAACCTGGGGGTGGGCCTGCGGGTCAAACTGATCCTGCTGAAGCTTTTCGAACGCTATGTGCTGCGTGACATCGACGTGCTTTATGGCGATGCCAACCAGTTGCTGGCTACCGCCGGCGTGCTGGCAGAACTGGCCCCGGCGCCACGTCGACGAGTTGCGGACCGCCGCCTGGGCGCGCGGCGGGTGCCCCCAGGGGACGCGCCGGGCGATACCCTCGGCGCGGACGATGCCGGGCAGGCTTTCTTCGCCTCGCTGCAGGGCTTGCTTGCACCGGCGCGTGGGCGCATCGCACCACGCTTGCAGCGGGTCGCCACGGCCCAGCCGATCAGCAACCCCGACCTGCTGCGCCTGCTTTCGCACCTGCAGCACTATGTGCCGGCCACCCTCGATGAGGACGGTTTCGATCTCGGCCAGCAACTCGAACAACTGCTGTTGCGGGTCAGCGTGCGCAGTGGCACCCGTCGGCGTATTGCCCCGGCCGATGAAGACACGATCAACCTGGTCGGCCTGTTGTTCGACCACATCCAGGGCGACGACAACCTGCCAGCCAGCCTGCGCGCGCTGATCGTTCGTCTGCACATCCCCCTGCTCAAGGTGGCGCTGCTCGACAAGGGGCTGTTCAGCCGCGCCAGCCACCCGGCCCGTCGCCTGCTCAACGAGATCGGCGACGCTGCGATTGGCTGGGAGAGCGGCAACGAAGGCTTGCGTGATGGCCTGCACCTGCGCGTGGAACACATCGTCCAGCGCCTGCTCAATGACTTCACCGACGACTGCGCACTGTTCGCCGAACTGCTGGAAGACTTCCTCGCCTACAGCCAGGACGAACGTCGACGCAACGAGTTGCTCGAACAACGCACCCGCGACGCCGAAGAGGGGCGGGTGCGTGCCTTGCAGGCCCGCCAGCAGGTGCAGCAGGCACTCAACCAGCGGCTGCGCGGGCGTGTGCTGCCCGAAGTGGTGGTGCAGATGCTGGTGCAAGCCTGGAGCCAGGTATTGTTGCTGGCCTGGCTGAAAGAGGGGGAGCGTTCCCCGGCGTGGGTCAAGGCGTTGGCCACCATGGATACGTTACTTGCCAGCATCATTCCCAACCGTGACCCGCAGGCACTCTTGCAGCAGGTACCGGGCCTGCTCAAGGCCCTGCGTGAAGGCCTTGCCAGCGTGGCACTGGATTCGGTGGCGACGCGCGACTTTTTCCAGCAGCTCGAGCAACTGCACCTGCGTGCTTGCGCGGGGCCCCGACAGCCGCCTGTCGAGGTGGCCGAGGTGCTGGTGGCCGAAGACATCGTGCTGGCCATCGCTGACGAGGCCGCTTGCGCCCCGCTGCACCAACCCGGGGACTACGTTGCCCACCTGCGTGCGGTGCAGCGGTTGCGTATCGGTAGCTGGGTGGAAGTGCTTGATGAGGATGAGCCGCTGCGCTGCAAGCTGGTGGCGCGCATGGAGAGCAGCGACCGCCTGGTGTTCGCCAAGCGCAACGGGATGAAGGTAAGCCAGTGGACCGTGGCAGGCCTCGCCCAAGCGCTGCGTCGCGGCGAAGCACGGGTGCTTGATGACCGCCTGCTGTTCGAACGGGCTTTGGATGCCGTGCTCCAAGGCTTGCGGCAAAAGCAGGTGCATTGACCCACGGCTGCAGGATTCACATGCACAGCGCCGCCCTCGCAGGGCATACTGCGCTCGTGTACCCGGCGCTTTACAGGATCTGCCCCATGCAATTGGACCGTGCCACCGGCTGGTTCCACGGAAACGGAATCACCCACTGCCCTTCGCCGAACTTCAACGCGCGCCCCGAAGGCGAATCGATTTCCCTGCTGGTGATTCACAACATCAGCCTGCCGCCGGCCTGCTTTGGCAGCGGCAAAGTCCAGCAATTCTTTCAGAACTGCCTGGACCCCAACGAGCATCCCTACTTTGCCAGCATCAGCCACCTGACCGTGTCGGCGCATCTGTTCGTCGAGCGCGACGGCGCGGTGACGCAGTTCGTGTCGTTGCTCGACCGTGCCTGGCATGCGGGCGTGTCATGCTTCGACGGGCGTGAGGGCTGCAACGACTTTTCCATCGGTATCGAGCTGGAGGGCACCGATGACCTGCCCTACAGCGATGCCCAGTACAGCGTGCTGGAGCAACTGACCCGGCAGATCCAGGCGGCTTGGCCGGCCATCGACATGGCCCGCATCCAGGGCCATAGCGATATTGCCCCGGTACGCAAGACCGACCCGGGCCCTGCATTCGACTGGTTGCGATACCGAGCCGCCGTGCAAGCCAAAGAGGACAAGGCATGAGTTTTCTGGTGTTGATGCTGGCGCTGTGGTTCGAGAAATTCTCCGCCCTGCGCCATCAGGTGCAACGCGATGGTTTCTTCCTCGGTGAACTGGTGCGCCTGGAGCGCAGCGGCAAAGTGCACCCCTGGTGGAGCCTGGCCATTCTGGTGCTGGCCCCCGTGGCGGTGCTGGTATTACTGCTGCATGTGCTCGACCCGGTTGCCTATGGCTTGCTTGCCCTGCCGGTGCACCTGCTGGTGCTGATCTACAGCTTGGGCCGCGGGGATGCCAAAGCCGCCCTCGGGCCTTTCCGCGATGCCTGGCGGCGTGGCGACGACCAGGGGGCGCTGCATGTGGCCGAGCGTGACCTGGGGCTGGTGGCCGAAGAGCCCCATGGCTTGTTGGTGCGGGTGCAGGGTTACCTGCTGTGGCAGGCGTATCAAAGCTTCTTTGCCGTGATCTTCTGGTACTTCGTGCTCGGCCCAGGGGCGGCGCTTGCCTATCGCTTGTTGGCGTTGACTGCCGATAACAGCCACCAACCTGCGCTCAAGGCCCGTGCCGAACAGTTGCGGCACATCATGGACTGGCTGCCGGTGCGGGTGCTGGCCGTGAGCTTTGCCTTGGTCGGCAATTTTGTCGCGGTGACCCGCGTGATGCTGCACGAACTGCTCAACTGGCACATCAGTGCCGCGCATTTGGTGGCCAGGGTCGGGCGGATTGCCGACGACATCCCCGACGAAGAGGAAAGCCTGCGTGGGTTGGGCCGGCTGGACAGCCTGTGGGAACTGCTGCTGCGCTGCGCGGTGCTGTGGTATGCCGGGTTTGCGCTGTGGACGGTGCTTGTGTAGGGGCGCCCCGGCAAGGCCGCTCCCGCACCTTGCTGCTTTTGGTTAACCTTAAGTTACAAACCTCCGATCAGTTCTGCGCTATACAGGTGGCCTAGTGCTACCCCTCGCAGAACAAAAAGAATCCAAGGAGGTGCCAGTGAAGCGTCTGCTCTACCCGGCCATTGCACTGATGAACCGGCTGAGCTTCGGCCAGAAGTTCAGCCTCATCAGCGTCCTGTTTTTCCTGCCCATGCTGGTCACCAGCAGCTACCTGATGCGCGACGCGTACCAGCAGTACCAGGCCACCCGTGCCGAGTTGCAGGGCATCGACCCGCTCAAGGCCAGCCTGGGATTGCGGGCAGACCTGGAAACCCTCGGCAACCTCCTGCAGATCAACGCCGTGCTCGGTCAGTCGGGCCAGGCCGGTGACCTGGAAGCTCGCATTGCCACGCTGCAGGGCAAGGCCCAGGCGCAGTTGCAGGCATTGCAAGGCCATGACTCCGTACCCCAGGCCAAACTCGACGAACTGGCTGCAGCCTTCGCCATCGCCGAGGCCGAATCGTCCTTGCAGAACAAGGTCGCCCTGGTCGAGCAGTTGCTGACTCAAGCCCAGGTGCTGAACAAGCTGATCGCGAGCCAATCCGGTTTGAGCCAGGACAGCCAGGCTTCGCTGCGCCAGCTGAGCGAGTTGCTGGGCACTGCCACAGCCCAGGTCACCCAGGCCTTGGGCGAGGGCCGGGCGATGGGCGCGATTGCGCTGGGCAGAGGCTTCATCGACTCGTCCGGTAGCGCCCGCTTCGAAGACTTGCTGCAACGGCTTGAACGGTTGGCAGCAGACTATGGGCTACGTGTGGATGACGCCCTGGCCAGTGATGCCGGCCTCAGAAAAAGCCTGGCTGATGTGGCCGAGGCAAGCAGGCGTTCAGTCAAGCAAGCGGCTGCGTTATTTGAAGAGCAGGTGGTGGTCGCGCAAACCCTGGATGCGCCTTGGCCGGAATTTTATCAACAGGCCAGCGCGTTGATCGCCGACACTTATCGATTGAATGAGGCGATCGTTGCGTATCTGCAAGAGCAATTGCAGGCGCGCCTGGCCCAGCAACACCTGCGCATGCTCGCTTTGGGTGCAGTGCTGGCGGGCGTATTTGCGCTGATTCTCTACTTGTATGGCGGCTTCTACGTATCAACCCGGACGACTTTGCGCAGGCTGAGTGGCGCGATGGACAAGGTGGCGGCGGGTGACATGACCGTCAGCTTCCAGGCCCACAGCCGCGACGAACTCGGCGAACTGGCCCAAGGCTTCAGTGAAACCGTACGCCGTATCCGTAGCCTGATCGACCAGGTCGGCCACACCGTGGTGGCAGTCGAGGAGCAGGCCGGTCAAGTGCTGGCGGTGTCGGCGCGCAGCAATCAGGCCGTCAGCGGCCAGCGCGAACAGATCGAACAGGTCGCCACGGCGATGAACCAGATGAGCGCCACCGCGCAGGAAGTGGCGCGCAGCGCCGCCTTGGCCGCCGATGGCGCGCAGCAGGTCAATCGCGAGAGCGCCAATGGCCGCACGCTGGTGGAAAGCCAGCAAGGCAGCATCGGCCGCCTGGCCGCAGAAATCGACCAGACCGTGCTGGCGATCAATCAGCTGGCAGATGACAGCCGGGCGATTGGCCAGGTACTGGAGGTGATCCGCAGCATCGCCGAGCAGACCAACCTGCTGGCGCTCAATGCCGCCATCGAGGCGGCGCGGGCCGGTGAGCAAGGGCGTGGATTTGCCGTGGTCGCCGACGAAGTGCGTACCCTGGCCAGGCGCACCCAGGATTCCACCGCGCAGATCGCGCTGATGATCCAGCGCTTGCAGGACGGCGTCGGCGCGGCGGTACGGGCCATGGGCAGTAGCCATCAGATGGCCGCCGGTACGGTTGATGAAGCGCGGAAGGTGCAGCAGGCGCTGGGCAACATCCTGGGTGCGGTCGAAGGCATCGTCGAACAGAACCAGCAGATCGCTGCAGCGGTCGAGCAGCAGACGGCGGTGGCCCATGACATCGACCAGAACATAGTCGCGATCAACCGGGCAGCGCAGGACACGACCCAAGGGGCTTGCCAGACCGAGGATGCCAGCCGGGCATTGTCGGGGCAGGTGGTGGAGTTGAAGCGGTTGATCGGGGCGTTCAGGGTTTAGTCAGGCATTGAGAAATGTGGGCGCGGGCTTGAGCCGCGAAGAGGCCCGCCCTACCAACCAAACAACTCACAGGCATTTTTGCTAGTGGCCTCAGCCAACAGTTCCGCCTCGATGCCGATCACCTCGGCCAGTGCCTGGGCGATCTCGGGCAGATGCTCGGGGCTGTTGCGCTCGCCGGCAAACATCACCGGCGCCATGTCCGGTGAATCGGTCTCCAGCACGATGCTTTCCAGCGGCAAGCGCGGCAGGGTCTTGCGCAAGCGCAAGGCTTGCGGCCATGTCCCTGCACCGCCAAGGCCAAGGCGAAAACCGAGCTTGATGTACTCCCGCGCTTCTTCATAACTGCCGGCGAAGGCGTGAATGATCCCCGCCCTTGCCGGCTTGTAGCGCTTGAGCGTGGCAATCACCTGCGCATGGCTGCGGCGCACGTGCAGCAGGGCGGGCAGGTCGAAATCACAGGCCATCTGCAACTGTGCTTCGAACAGCGCTTGCTGGCGCTGCTTGTCCAGCGTTTCGACATAGTAGTCAAGGCCGAACTCGCCCACGGCGCACAACCGCGGGTCACCGCGCAGGCGTTCGAGCCACTCGCGCAAGTGCACCAGGTGCTCGGGGCGATGCTTTTCCAGGTAGATCGGGTGCAGCCCCAGCGCGGCATGAATGCGCGCATCGCTGCAGGCCAGGTCCCAGACCCGCTGGAAGTTCGCCTGATACACACCCAACACCACCATACGCTCCACCCCGCGCGCCGCCGCGTTGGCCATTAGGCGCGGGCGGTCGGCGTCGAAGTCGGGGAAGTCCAGGTGGGTGTGGGTGTCGATCAGGCGCATGTTCAGGCCGCTGGAATGCGTTGCTTGAAGGTGCGACCGATGGCGTGCACGCCGGGTTCGTAGCGCTTGTCTTCGATCGCGGCCAGGGCCAGTTCCAGGGCCGTAGCGGCGATCAGGCCGTGTTGCTGGGCCATGGCGTTCACCGGCAGCGGCAGGAAGTCCAGCAACTGGTTGTCACCGAAGGTGCCCAACTGCAGCTGGCGAGAATCGGCCGGGCGCGCTTGCAGTGTGTCGAACACACCCTGCAGCAGCACGTAGGACGTGGTCACCAGGGCATCCGGCAGGCCGCCCAGTTCGTCGATCAGTTGCTGCATCAGGCGCTGGCCGCACTCGCGGCTGAACGCCTCGCCCTGATAACGGCGGACATCGCCGGCGAACCCTTGCACCGCTTCGTCAAAACCACCGGCGCGGGCCTGGCTGACCGACAGTTCGGGGCGCGCACCGATCAGGGCGATGCTCCGTGGTGCGGTGGCCAGCAGGCTGTCGGCCAACTGGCGGCTGGCATCGCGGTCGTCGCTGATGACCGAACAGAAATGGGCCGGGTTCAAGCGCCGGTCGATGGCGATCACCGGCAAGCCGTTGTCCTGCAGCTCACGGTAGCTGTCATCCTCTGGTGGCAGGCAGCTGGCGACGAACAGGGCATCGCAACGACGGGCACGGAACAGCTGCTGCAACTTGCGCTCACTGTCGGGCTGGTCATCGCTGCTGGCGATCAGCAACTGATAGCCACGGGCGCGGGCGCCTTGTTCCAGTTGCTTGGCGATGCGTGCGTAGCTGGGGTTCTCCAGATCCGGGAGAATGAAGCCCAATGTGCGCGTGTGCCGGCTGCGCAGGCCCGCCGCTTGCGGGTTGGGCGTGAAGCCATGGGCCTCGACCACCGCACGCACGCGCTCGACGGTGCTGTTGCTGATGCGCTGCTGTTCGGCCTTGCCATTGATGACGTAACTGGCAGTGGTCACGGACACACCGGCCAGACGGGCGATATCGCTGAGTTTCACCGAATTTTCCTTGTTATTACCGGGGCTGGCTGTACAACCAGACCACGTAGTTTGACCCGGGCTGGCCGCCACGCGCAGACGACCATTGTCGCAATTGTCCGACAGGATGGGGCTTTTTCCCCGGAAGATTATCGAGTAACGTGGCCGCTTGGTCAGATTAAACGTTTCAGCTATTAATTTTTCTGCCTCGACGGCCGTTTGTGCAAGGCCGTTGAACTGGCTGAATACGTGAATTTCACAACAATACCTCAGTACCCGGCGCAAAAGCGCAAACCGGGGCTGCAAAAGGAGAAGGTCATGCTCGAGCTCGCCAATGAGCAGATAGCCATGGGCCAGACGGCCGCCGACAAGGCCGAGGCATTGCGCCTGCTGGCCGACCGACTGGTTGCCGACGGCCTGGTTGCCGAGGGGTATCTGCAAGGTTTGCAGGCGCGCGAGGCGCAAGGCTCGACGTTCCTTGGCCAGGGCATCGCCATCCCCCACGGCACCCCGCAGACCCGCGACCTGGTTTATGCCACGGGCGTGCGCTTGTTGCAGTTCCCCGACGGTGTGGACTGGGGCGACGGCCAGATCGTCTACCTGGCCATCGGTATTGCCGCACGCTCCGACGAACACTTGCGCCTGCTGCAGTTGCTGACCCGCGCCCTCGGTGAGACCGACCTGGCCGAGGCCCTGCGCCGCGCTAGCTCCGCCGAAGCGCTGCTGAAACTGCTTCAAGGCGCGCCCCAGGCGCTGGCGCTCGATGCCCAGCTGGTAGGCCTGAACCTGCCCGCCGAAGATTTCGACGAGCTCGCCTGGCGCGGTGCCCGGCTGTTGCAGCGGGCCGGTTGCGTCGACAGTGGTTTTGCTGCCGTGCTGCAACAGGCCGAGCCACTGCCCTTGGGCGAAGGCTTGTGGTGGCTGCACAGTGAGCGCCAGGTTCGTCAGCCTGGCCTGGCTTTCATCACCCCGCAGCAGCCGCTGCGTTATCGCGACCAGCCCCTCAACGGCCTGTTCTGCCTGGCCAGCCTCGGTGCCGCCCACCAGGCGCTGTTGGAGCGCCTGTGCGAAGTGCTGATCGAAGGGCGCGGGCAGACGCTCTACCAGGCCACCAGCAGCCGTGCCGTCCTTGAAGTGCTGGGTGGTGAGGCCGCTCCCGACTGGCCCAGCGTGCGCATCGTGCTGGCCAACCCGCATGGCCTGCATGCCCGCCCGGCGAAGATTCTTGCGCAGCTCGCCAAAGGTTTTGCGGGCGAGATCCGCATACGCGTGCTGGACAGCGCGCAGCCGGCAGTCTCGGTCAAGAGCCTCAGCAAGCTGCTGAGCCTGGGTGCACGCCGTGGCCAGGAACTGGAACTGCTCGCCGAGCCTGCTATTGCCAGCGATGCCCTGCCGGCCTTGCTGGCAGCCATCGAACAAGGCCTGGGTGAGGAAATCGAACCCTTGCCGAAAACCGCTGCGCCGGTTGCCGCCACGCCTGTCGAGGTGCTTCAAGCGCCTGCCGCCGGCAGCCGTATCCAGGCCGTGGCTGCCGCCCCGGGCATTGCCAGTGGGCCGGCGCATGTCAGCGTCGAGCGTGACATCGACTACCCGCTGCGGGGCGAATCGCCGACCCAGGAGCGGCTCAAGCTGCGCCATGCGCTGGAGGCGGTGAACGCCGAGCTGCAGGCCTTGGTGCAGCGCAGCGACAAGGCCATCGGCGAGATTTTCGTCACCCATCAGGAAATGCTCGCCGACCCGGCGCTGGCCGACGACGTCGAGCTGCGCCTGGCCCAGGGCGAGAGCGCTGCGGCCGCGTGGATGGCCGTCATCGAGGCGGCAGCGCGCCAGCAGGAAGCGCTGCACGATGCGCTGCTTGCCGAGCGTGCTGCCGACCTGCGCGATATCGGCCGCCGGGTGCTGGCGCAGCTGTGCGGTGTGCAGGCCCAGGCCGAGCCCGAGCAACCTTACGTGCTGGTGATGGGCGAGGTCGGGCCTTCCGATGTCGCCCGGCTTGATCCGGCGCGGGTCGCCGGTATCGTCACCGCTTATGGCGGCGCCACGGCGCACAGCGCGATCGTCGCGCGGGCCCTGGGCATTCCCGCGGTGGTCGGCGCTGGCGCCGGCATCTTGCTGCTGGCGCCGGGCACGCCACTACTGCTCGACGGCCAGCGGGGTGTGGTCAGCGTTGCGCCAGCGGCGGACGAGTTGCAACGTGCCCTGGCCGAGCGCGACCAGCGCGAACAGCGCCTGCAGGCCGCCTGGGCCCAACGCCACGAACCGGCGGTCAGCCGCGATGGCCATGCCATCGAGGTATTTGCCAACATCGGCGAGAGCAGCGGCATCGACAAGGTGGTGGAGCAGGGCGCCGAAGGCGTCGGCCTGCTGCGCACCGAGCTGATCTTCATGGCCCACCCCCAGGCGCCCGACGTTGCCACCCAGGAAGCCGAGTACCGGCGGGTGCTCGATGGCCTGGGCGGCCGGCCGTTGGTGGTGCGCACCCTCGATGTGGGTGGCGACAAGCCGTTGCCTTACTGGCCGATCGCCGCTGAGGAAAACCCCTTCCTCGGTGTGCGTGGCGTGCGCCTGACCCTGCAACGCCCGCAGATCATGGAAGACCAGTTGCGCGCCCTGCTGCGCGCCGCCGATCAACGGCCTTTGCGGATCATGTTCCCCATGGTCGGCCAAGTGCATGAATGGCGGGAGGCGCGGGCAATGGTCGAGCGCCTGCGCGAGGAAATCCCGGTCGCCGACCTGCAACTCGGCATCATGGTCGAAGTGCCGTCCGCCGCCTTGCTGGCGCCGCAGCTGGCCCGCGAAGTGGACTTCTTCAGCATCGGCACCAACGACCTGACCCAGTACACCCTGGCCATCGACCGTGGCCACCCGAGCCTGTCGGCCCAGGCCGACGGCCTGCACCCGGCGGTGCTGAACCTGATCGACATGACCGTGCGCGCCGCCCATGCTGAGGGCAAGTGGGTGGGCGTGTGCGGTGAACTGGCCGCCGACCCGCAGGCGGTGGCGGTGCTGCTGGGCCTGGATGTCGATGAACTCAGCGTGGCTGCCCGCAGCATTGCCGAAGTCAAAGCCCTGGTGCGCCAGGCCGAATATCAGACGGCCCGCGCCCTGGCGCGCGAGGCCCTGCAACAGGACAGTGCCGCGGCGGTTCGCGCGCTGGTGGAGCGTTACTGAATGGCCAAGATCCTTACCCTGACCCTGAACCCGGCGCTGGACATCACCGTCAGCCTCGACGCCCTGCGCCCTGGGCACGTCAACCGTGCCCAGGAGCAGCACAGCCATGCCGCAGGCAAGGGCTTGAATGTCGCCCAGGTGCTGGCCGACCTAGGGCATGAGGTGACCGTCGCCGGCTTCCTTGGCCAGGACAACCTGCAGCCGTTCGAAGCGCTCATCGCATGGCGCGGCTTTGCCGACTGTTTCGTCCGGGTGCCGGGCGAAACCCGCAGCAATCTCAAACTGGTCGAGGCGGATGGCCGCGTGACCGATATCAACGGGCAAGGCCCAGACGTTGATGAAGCTGGCCGCGCCGCCCTGGAACGCCTGCTGGCGCAGGTAGCCCCCGGGCATGACGCGGTGGTGGTGGCCGGCAGCCTGCCGCGCGGGGTGAGCCCCGAGTGGTTGCGTCAGTTGCTCGGGCAGTTGAAGGCCCAGGGCCTCAAGGTTGCCCTCGACAGCAGTGGCGAGGCCCTGCGTGCCGGCCTGCAGAGTGCCCCTTGGCTGGTCAAGCCGAATACCGAGGAGTTGGGCGAGGTGCTGGGCGTCGCTGTCGACAGCCCAGCCGAGCAACTGGCAGCCGCACAGCAACTGCTGGCCACCGGTGTCGAGCACGTGGTGGTGTCGGCCGGCGAGCAGGGCGTCAGCTGGTTCGCCGCTGCCCAGGCGCTGCACGCCCAGCCGCCGCAGGTGCGGGTCGCCAGTACCGTGGGGGCGGGCGACTCGCTGGTGGCGGGTATGGTCCACGGCCTGCTGCTGGCCGAAGCGCCTGCACAGACCCTGCGCCGCGCCACCGCCATCGCGGCCCAGGCCGTGACCCAGGTCGGCTTCGGTATCCGCGACCGCGAACAATTGGCGCGGCTGGAAGCCGCCGTGCAACTGACAGAACAACAAGAGGGTTGCCGATGAACATTGCCATTGTCACCGCCTGCCCCAACGGCCAGGTGTCCAGCGTGCTGAGTGCCCGCCTGCTGGCGGCTGCGGCCCAGCGCCGTGGCTGGAGCACGAGCGTGGAAGTGCAGGATGCCGAGCATCCCGAACGGCAGCTGACGCCCGCGCAGATCGCCGATGCCGACTGGGTGCTGGTGATCAGCACCGGCCCGGTGGATCTGGCCCGTTTTGCCGGCAAGCGCCTGTACCAGAGCACTCCGTCGCAAGCGCTGGCCGACCGTGAAGGCTTCCTCGACGAGGCAGCTGCCAAGGCCCAGGTACAGGCAGATACCGATCTTGCCGAGCCGCCGCTGGCCACGGCTGGGGTCAAGGTCGTCGCGGTCACCGCATGCCCGACCGGCGTCGCACACACGTTCATGGCCGCCGAGGCCTTGCAGCAGGCTGCGCAACAGCTGGGCTACCAGCTCACTGTCGAGACCCAAGGCTCTGTGGGCGCCCGCAACCCGCTGTCGGCCCAGGCCATCGCCGAAGCCGACGTGGTGCTGCTGGCGGCCGATATCGAAGTGCCCACTGCCCGTTTTGCCGGCAAGCGCATTTATCGCTGCGGCACCGGCATCGCCCTCAAGCAGGCGCGTGCCACGCTGGACAAGGCCCTGGCCGAGGCCAAGGTGGAAAGTGCAGCTGATACTGCGGCCGCAGGCAGCGCTGGCAAGCCCGAGAAGGCCGGTGTCTACAAACATCTGCTGACCGGCGTTTCGTTCATGTTGCCGATGGTGGTGGCGGGCGGCTTGCTGATCGCCTTGTCGTTCGTATTCGGTATCGAAGCCTACAAGGAGCCGGGCACCTTGCCGGCCGCGCTGATGCAGATCGGCGGGGAGGCGGCATTCAAGCTGATGGTGCCGCTGCTGGCCGGTTACATCGCGTGGTCCATCGCCGACCGCCCGGGCCTGGCCCCGGGCATGATCGGCGGCCTGCTGGCCAGCACCCTGGGTGCTGGCTTCATCGGCGGTATCGTCGCGGGTTTTCTGGCAGGCTACAGCGCCAAGACGATCGCCCGCTGGGCGCGCTTGCCGAGCAGCCTCGAAGCACTCAAGCCGATCCTGATCATTCCGCTGCTGGCCAGCCTGTTCACGGGCCTTGTGATGATCTACGTGGTTGGCCAGCCGGTGGCGGCCATGCTCGTAGGCCTCACCCAGTTTCTCGACAGCATGGGTACGACCAACGCCATCCTTCTCGGGCTGCTGTTGGGCGGCATGATGTGCGTTGACCTGGGCGGGCCGATCAACAAGGCGGCCTATGCGTTTTCGGTCGGGCTGCTGGCATCATCGAGCTACGCGCCGATGGCGGCGACCATGGCTGCGGGTATGGTGCCGCCAATCGGCCTGGGTATCGCCACCTTCCTGGCCCGCCGCAAGTTCGCCCAGAGCGAGCGCGAGGCAGGCAAGGCGGCATTGGCGCTGGGGCTGTGCTTTATCTCGGAAGGGGCAATCCCGTTCGCCGCAAAAGACCCGCTGCGGGTGATCCCGGCGAGTATCGCCGGTGGCGCGTTGACCGGCGCGCTGTCGATGTATTTCGGCTGCAAGCTGATGGCGCCGCATGGCGGGCTGTTCGTGCTGTTGATACCCAACGCCATCAACCATGCGTTGCTGTACCTGCTGGCGATCGTCGCGGGCAGCCTGGTGACGGCTGTGGTGTATGCGGTTATCAAGAAGAGTGAGCAGGTCGAGCTGGCGGTGGCGCCGGTCAAGGGCTGAAGCAATCTGGAGGTATCACCGGCCTCATCGCCGGCAAGCCGGCTCCCACACAGTCCCCCACTGTTCTCCAGGCACGTGGCGTACCTGTGGGGGCCGGCTTGCCGGCGATAGAGCCGAAACAGGTGCCCGCTATCGCCCATGCTTGCGCCGTAACGGCACCAGCAAATCTCCCAGCCCGTTGTGATCCACTTCGTGCATCAAGGCCAACAACCCACCCAGCTCACCCGCCGGGAATCCCTTGCGGGCGAACCACGCCAGGTAGTCACCCGGCAGGTCGGCAATGATCCGTCCCTGATACTTGCCAAAGGGCATGGTGCGGATGACCAAGAGTTCGAGTGTTTCCGGTTTCATCGGCAGCGCCTGGCAATGGAAGTGCGCCGACCATACTGCAATCTGCACGAGCGCCCAAGCGGCAATCATGCAGAACACCGTTTTCCGACCTTGCGCTATTACTCGTAAGCAGTTGTTTTATAAGCATTATTTTTAATTTCAGAATTTGGCACGAAGGCTGCTCCTGTTTACATGACTATCACCTGCCAAGGAGTTTCGCCATGAGCAACCCCAACAAAGACGTGATCGACGTACTCAACGACCTGATCGAGTACAGCAAGGACGGCGAGAAGGGTTTCAAGGCCTCGGCCGATGACGTGAAAAACCCTGAGCTGAAAGCGTTCTTCGTGCAGCGTGCCGGCGAATGCGCCAATGCTGCAGGCGAACTGCAGAGTGAAGTGCGTCGCCTGGGCGGCGACCCGGAAACCTCCACCAGCATCAGCGGTGACCTGCACCGTGGCTGGGTCAACCTCAAGTCGATGGTTACCGGC
This sequence comes from Pseudomonas sp. LFS044, assembly GCF_047978245.1. Lineage (NCBI taxonomy): Bacteria > Pseudomonadati > Pseudomonadota > Gammaproteobacteria > Pseudomonadales > Pseudomonadaceae > Pseudomonas > Pseudomonas sp. LFS044. The sequence goes on along the minus strand of NZ_JBFPFX010000003.1, from coordinate 96,231 downwards.
AAGGACGAAGAAGCGGTGCTCAACGAAGTCGAGCGCGGTGAGGACCATGCCCTCAAAGCCTACAAGGAAGCCCGTGAGAAACTGGTCAAGCTGGGCCGCTCGGTGTCTGACCCGAGCTATGCAGTGGTAGAGAAACAGCTGCAAGGCGTACAACGCAACCATGACCAGGTGAAGGCACTGCGCAACGCCGCACGCGCCCGCTCCTAGTCAGCAGAGCCCTCTACCCGGTTGCGGCCATTGGCCTTGGCCCGGTAGAGGGCTTCGTCCGCGGCACCCAGCACCGTCGCCAGGTCGTGTTGGGTGCCAGGGATGTAGACGCCAATGCCGATACTCACGGTGACCGACCGGGCATCATCGGCAAATGGCGCCAGGTCCTCCACACTGGCACGAATACGCTCCGCCAGCAGTAGCGCGCCGGCCGCTTCAGTCTCCGGCAATATCACCTGAAACTCCTCCCCACCGTAGCGTGCTGCCAGGTCCGCCGGGCGACGTATGCAGTGTTCGATTGCCTTGGCCACTTCGCGCAACGCGTGGTCACCGCCAGCGTGGCCATGGCGCTGGTTGAACGCCTTGAAATGATCGATATCCACCATCAGTACCGCCAAGGGCTTGCGGTTGCGTTGCGCGCGCGCCCATTCCAGGCGCAGTACGTGGTCGAGCCGACGGCGGTTGGCCAGCCCGGTCAGGCTGTCGGTGGCGGCCAGGGTAGCGAGGCCCTGTTCCGCTTCCTGGCGGCGGCGCAGTTCGCGGCCCAGCAGCAGGCTCAGCCAGAGAATGCCGATGCACAGCACGCCTGTGGCTACGCTGACCAGAATCGCCGTGCGCCGCCAGGACTCGAACACTTCATCGGCGGAGTGGACCACCATCACGATCAGCGGCAGGTCGGCAACGCGGGAAAACGTATATATGCGCTGGGTTCTGCTGTTGCTCGAACGCGCGGTGAAGCTGCCGCTGTGCTCGCTGAGGATGCGCTTGAAATTCGGCCGCTCGCTGTAGTTGCTGCCGATCATCGGGTCTTGTGCGCGCGACGGTTGGCGGGCGAGCAACTGGCCACTGGTGTTGAACAGGTTGATGCTGCTCTCCTGGCCGATGTCCAGGCGTTGAAACAGCTCGCTGAAGTAGGACAACCGCAATGCGCCTGCGGCCAGCCCGGCGAATTCGCCGTTGGCGCCGGAGATACGCCGGCTGAAGCTGATGCACCAGTCCAGGTCGCCAAGCCTGGCCCTGAACGGCGGGCCGACCAGCAGGCCGAGGTTGGGGTTGTGCAGGTGGGCCTGGAATACCCCGGTGTCAGCGAAGTTGGCCTTGCGCGGCACGCTACTGGTGGAGTCGCCCACCACGTCACCTTGCTTGTCGAGCCACAGCACGTCGCCGCGCTTCTTGTCCACGAAGGCCTCATTGAACAAAAGGCGCTGGCGCAATGGGCCGGGTATTTCCGGCAGTTCCTTGCGCCCGACCGCCCAGATCAAACCCTGCAGGGACTGATCGTAAAGTTCGGCATTGCGCAAGATATCGCTTTCGATCAGCTGGACGATGTTGTTCGAAGCGCGGATGGCCGACTGCTCGACACTGTCGCGCTCGCGTGCCAGCAGGTAGCTGACGATCGCCACGATAGCGAGCACGGCAAGGCAACTGCCCAGGTTGAGGATCAGCTCGGGGTGCGACCTGTAGAGTGCGAGACGCGGTAATCGAGTGGGCATGCGCGCTACTGCTGAGGCAGGGCCATTTGCGGCGGGCGACATTCTAGGGAAGTGGTGATTGTCGGACAAGATTTGTCCGACGGAATCGCGCTGATCGCAGGCCGCCGCTGGCCCGGTGGGCGCTGGCGTGCCGGCGAAACGGGGGCAAAGCCCCCGCCTGCGATCTCAGATCAGAACACGTTCAACGGGTAATCGACGATCACCCGCAGTTCGTCGTTGTCGCTGTTACTGTCGATCGACGCATAGCCCTGGCTGCCACGGTGGGCGGCGTAGCGCACCAGCACCGACAAGTCCTTGAAGTCGCCTTCCTGGAACACGTACTTCACGTCCAGGTCACGCTCCCAGTGTGTGGCGTTCTTGCCATCGGCGCGGTAGTAGTCGTAGTGGGTGTTGTTCTGGTCGGCCTTGGTCAGGTCCGCCTCGCCGCGCGAGTACGACACGGTGGTGCTCAAGCCCGGTACGCCGACACCGGCGAAGTTGTACTCGTACTGCAGCTTCCACGAACGTTCGTTGGGTGCGTTGAAGTCCGAGTACATGCGCGAGTTGTCCAGGTACACGCTGTCGCCCAGGTTGATGTAATCGAACGGCGTGTCGCCGTTGACGCGCTGGTAGGCGGCGGTGACGCTGTGATAACCGGCGTTGACGGTGAAGTGCAGGCTGTAGGTGTTGTTGTCGATCTTGCCCAGCAGCGCCTGGCCGGTGTCCTGGGTATGGTAGAAGTGCACGCCCGGGTTCAGGCTGACCATGTCGTTGACCACGTAGGTGTAGTCGAAGTCAGCGTAATACTGGTTCCAGATGTCCTTCAGCTCGGCGGCGTACAGGTTGGTGGTGATGTTCTCGGTACCGCTCCACGACGCGCCCGCCCAGTTCAGGTGCTTGCTCTTGTCGTGTTCATCCAGCGACCCGTAATAGGTGTCGATACGGCGGTGGCCACTCTGGTTGTACGGCTTGGTGAAACTCACCTGGCCGCCTTCGAGCAGCAGGCCATCGACGCTGGTATTGGTCAGGCTCACGCCGCGGAAGGTCTGCGGCAGCATGCGGGTTTCACCGCCGGCGATCACCGGGTTGGTGAGGAACAGGTCACCGGCCTTGAGCTCGGTGTCGAACGCCTTGAGCTTGACCGCTGCGCCAGCAGTGGAGAACGAGTGCGGGGCCGCGCCCAGTTCACCGTCATCTTTAATATGCTCGGGCAGAATGCTGGTGCCGGCATAGCCACCACCGCCGTCGAGCTTCAGGCCCAGCATGGCATGGGCATCGAGCCCAAAGCCGACCACGCCTGGCGTGTAGCCGGACTCGAAACGCGCAACCGCACCCTGGCCCCACTCGCGCTTGTCGCGCACGCCAGCGTTGAGGTTGTTGCGGTTGAAGTAGGCATTGCGCAAATGCAGGTTGAAGGATGAGCCTTCGATGAAGCCATCAGCCTTGTCTTCATCTGCCTGGGCGGCGAAGGGCATCGTTGCAGTCAATGCAATGAACAACGGGGTAAAACGAAACGCGGAAGGCACCGGTACTAGCTCCTTTGGTCTGACGGTGTGGCAGTTTTTATTTTTGAATGTGCAACTTTCTTGTTAGAGACGTAACGGCCGGGCTGATCGTTAAAGCACATAAAAAAAGCCGCTGATTGGCAGCGGCTTTAAAAGGCTAACATATCGGCACCGGTGGTGCCCATGGCATAGCCGAGGGAAAACGGGAGCGGTAGCGGCGCGCGATCAGCTGTCGGCATTAACGTCGCTGGAGACTTTCGAAGCGGTCTGTTCTGCGTCTTTGCCTGCGTCGGCCTGGTGCGCGACGGCCTCGCGGGCTTCCTGGTGAACAGCTGCAAGTTCTGCATTACGGGCAACGAAAGCCGGGGATTCTTCGGCCATGGCCAGGGGCGACAACAACAGGGAAGACAGAACGAAAACGCTGGCAATACCCATACTGTTGGACATTTGAAACTACCTTCTTGCGCAGGCAAGTGCTAATGAGGACAGGGCTAAAGTTAGTCCCTTCAGCGCCTGGGAAACAGCACCCGGCGCGATAAGCACTGTTGCGCAAAAGGTAACGATTGTGGGGAAATTACTCAGGCTTTTGCCGCTAACCTGCGTGCTTGAGCGTTCGGCAGGCGAATACCGAACGTGTTGGCACCCGCTTCGCTGCGTACAAACACCTCCCCGCCATGCATCAACGCAATCGCCTTGACGATCGCCAAGCCCAACCCATGGTTACTGCCGCCATTATTGCTGCGCGCGGCATCGACCCGATAGAACCGCTCGAACAGCAGCGGCAGGTGCTGGTCATCGATCGCCGGCCCTGGGTTGCTCACGGCAATGCTCACCTGCTCCGGTCCATTGTCGATATGCACCCGGATCATCTGGTTCGGCGCCGTGTGCTGCACGGCGTTGTTCAGCAGGTTGATCAGCGCACGGCGCAGCTGGGCTTTCTCGATGGGGGCCTGGGCATCGCCGCTGACGCTGACGCTGACCTGGGCGTCTTCGAGGATGTAGTCGAGGTAGTCGAGGGTGGTGGCTACTTCTTCAGCCAGTGATGCCTGGGTCAGGGCGGTGGCCTTGCTGCCTTGGTCGGCGCTGGCGAGGAACAGCATGTCGTTGATGATGCTGCGCAGGCGCTCCAGTTCTTCCAGGTTCGACTGCAGTACTTCGAAATAGTGTTCGGCGCTGCGGCCACGGGTGAGGGCGACCTGGGTCTGGCCGATCAGGTTGGTCAGCGGCGAGCGCAGTTCGTGGGCGACGTCGGCGTTGAAGGCTTCCAAACGCGAATAGGCGTGGCTGACCCGGTCCAGCGCGGCATTGAAGGCGCCGGCGAACTGCGCCAGTTCCGGTGCCAGGTCGACGGTCTGCAAGCGGCCGTTCAGGCGTGGCGGGGCCAGGGCCTGAGCTTCATCGGACAGCGCCCGCAGCGGGCGCAGGCCGATGCGGGCTACCCAGTAGCCAAGGATCGAGGCCAGCAGGACGCCGAGCGCTGCCAGGCCGACGATGGCTACCAGCAGGCTGTGTTGGGCCTGCCAGAAGGTTTCGGTGTCGATGGCGATCAGAAACCGCAGCGCCGGGCGTTCGCCCAGGGCCGGCAGCTCGCTGACCAGCACCTTGTAGGGGTACAGGTGGTCGGGCAGGTGCAGGTCGCGCATGCCCGGCGGGCCTTCGGCAAAGGCGCGCACCAGTTCGCTGGGGCGGCCGTATTCGAAGGCGGGGTTGCTGCCGACCACCCAGAAGCGGATGCGCTTGTCTTCTTCGCTGAGCAGGTTGAGCTTGTTGCTGACCTTCGCCCAGTGTTCGGCCGTGCCAAAGCGGTTGAGGGTGGATTCGAGCACGCTGTAGCGCGCATCCAGCTCGGCCGCCGGCAGCAGGTCGAGGCTGCGGTCGACCTGGCGGTACAGCGCTGAGCCGATCAGCAGGAACACGCCCAGCGCTACCAGGATGAACAGCGCCGACAGGCGCAGTGCGATGGAGTTAACCGGCACGGTTTTCCAGGACATAGCCCATGCCTCGGATGGTATGCAGCAGCTTGTTGTCGAACGGCCCGTCGAGCTTGGCGCGCAGGCGCTTGATCGCCACTTCGACGACATTGGCGTCGCTGTCGAAATTGATGTCCCAGACCAGCTCGGCGATGGCCGTCTTCGAAAGGATTTCGCCCTGGCGCCGGGCCAGCACGCTGAGCAGCGAGAACTCCTTGGCGGTCAGCTCCAGGCGCTGGCCGGCGCGGCTGGCCTTGCGCGCCATCAGGTCGATCCACAGGTCGCCCACCTGCACCTGCAGCGGCTCATGGCTGCTGCTGCGGCGGGTCAGGGCCTGCAGCCGGGCGACCAGTTCGAGGAAGGAGAACGGCTTGCCCAGGTAGTCGTCGGCGCCTTCGCGCAGGCCGTGGATGCGGTCTTCGACGCGCTCGCGGGCGGTGAGCATGATCACCGGCGTCTGCTTGCGGGCGCGCAGCGCGCGCAGCACGCCATAACCATCCAGCCCCGGCAGCATCACATCGAGCACGATCACCGCGTAGTCGCCTTCCAGCGCCAGGTGCAGGCCGTCGATGCCGTCGCGCGCGAGGTCGACGGTAAAGCCCTGCTCGCTCAGGCCGCGATGCAGATAGTCGGCGGTTTTCTCTTCGTCTTCGATGATCAGCACGCGCATGGTCTTGTCTCAGTGGGTACTTGGCGCTGCCGCCGGTGCGGGCTGGCGGCGGTGGAACAGGCGCTCCAGGGCCAAGTATATGACCGGGGTGGTGAACAGCGTCAGGGCCTGGCTCACCAGCAGTCCGCCGACCACCGCGATGCCCAACGGCTGGCGCAGCTCAGAGCCGGTGCCGAAGCCGAACATCAGCGGCACCGCGCCCAGCAGTGCCGCCAGGGTGGTCATGATGATCGGGCGGAAGCGCACCAGGCACGCCTGGCGGATCGCCTGCTCGGGCGTCATGCCGTGGTGGCGCTGGGCTTCGAGGGCGAAGTCGATCAGCAGGATGCCGTTTTTCTTGACGATGCCGATCAGCAGCACCACGCCGATCAGCCCCATGATGCTGAAGTCCTGCCCGCTGGCCCAGAGCAGAATGATCGCGCCCAGGCCGGCGGAGGGCAGGGTGGAAATGATGGTCAGCGGGTGGACGAAGCTCTCGTAGAGCACGCCGAGGATGATGTACACCGCCACCAATGCGGCGAGGATCAGGTACGGCTGGCTCGACAGTGAGCTCTGAAACGCTTGTGCGGCGCCCTGGAAGTTGCCCGCTATGGAGTCGGGCATGCCCAGCTCGCGCTGGGTGCGCTCGAGTATCTGCACCGCATCGCCCAGGGCTACGCCGGGGGCCAGGTTGAACGACAGGTTGGCGGCCGGGAACAAGCCATCATGGCTGATCGAAAGCGGCCCGGTGCTGGGCGCCGCGACATGCGCCAAGGCCGACAGCGGCACCATCTCGTTGGTCAGTGGCGAGCGCAGGTAGAAGAAGTTCAGGCTTTCGGCCTTGCCGCGTTGCTGGGCGTCCAGTTCGAGGATGACCTTGTACTGGTTGGTCTCGGTCTGGAATTCGCTGATCTGCCGCTGGCCGAAGGCGTCGTACAGCGCCTGGTCGACGTCGGTGGTGGTCAGGCCGAAGCGCGCCGCAGCCTGGCGGTCGATGTCGATGCGGGTGACGCTGGCGCCCAGTTGCAGGTCGTTGGACAGGTCGCGTAGTGCCGGGTTTTCGCGCAGGCGGTCGGTGAGGCGCTGTGTCCACAGGTTGAGCGCGACGCCGTCGTTGCTCTTGAGCACGTACTGGTACTGGGTGCGCGAGGGGCCGGAGCTGAGGTTGATGTCCTGGCCGGCGCGCATGTAAAGGACGATACCCGGCACCTGGGCGAGCTGCGGGCGAATGCGGTCAATCCATTCGCTTGCCGACACATCCCGTTCGCCGCGTGGTTTCAGCGAGATCCAGAAGCGGCCGTTGGCGATGGTCTGGTTGCTGCCGGTGACCCCGACTGAGTGCGAATAGGCGCGCACGGCAGGGTCGTTGCCGATGATCTTGGCCAACGCCTGGTGCTTCTCGATCATCGACGGGTAGGAAACGTCCGCGGCAGCTTCGCTGGTGCCGAGGATGAAGCCGGTGTCCTGCAGCGGGAAGAAGCCTTTGGGAATGCCGACGTAGCCGGCAACTGCCAGCGCCAGGGTGATGACGAAGACCCCGAGGGTCATGCGCCGGTGGGCCAGTGCGCGGTCCAGGCCTTTTTCGTACCAACGCAGCAGGCGCGGGCCAAAGCCCCCCTCGTGTTCGCCAGGCGGGCGGCGCATGAGCAGTGCCGAAAGGGTCGGGGCCAGCGTCAACGACACCACCACCGAAATCAGGATGGTCGCCGTGGCCGTCAGGGCGAACTCCTTGAACAGCCGGCCGACCACGCCGCCCATGAACAGCAGCGGAATGAACGCGGCGATCAGCGAGAAGCTGATCGACACTACCGTGAAGCCGATTTCGCCGGCGCCCTTGAGTGCTGCCGAGCGGCTGTCGTCGCCGGCCTCCAGGTGGCGGTGGATGTTCTCGACCACCACAATCGCGTCATCCACCACGAAGCCGACTGCGATGACGATGGCCACCAGCGTCAGGTTGTTGAGGCTGAAGCCCATCACGTACATCAGTGCGCAGGTGGCGATCAACGACACGCCCAGCACGCTGGACACGATGAAGGTGGCCGACCACTGGCGCAGGAACAGCGCCATCACGCCAATCACCAGCGCAACGGCGATCATCAGGGTCAGTTCAACCTCGTGCAGGGAGCTGCGGATGGTCTGGGTGCGGTCCTGCAGCACCGACACTTCAACCGAAGCTGGCAGCATCTCCTGCAGGCGCGGCAGGGCGTCGAGCACCCGGTCCACGGTGTCGACGATATTGGCGCCAGGCTGGCGGAAGATCACCAGGTTGAGCCCCGGCTGGTCGCCGGACCAGGCCTTGACGTAGGCATTCTCGGCACCGTTGATCACCTTGGCCACGTCCTTGAGGTGGACCGGCGCGCCATTGCGGTAACTGACGATCAGCTGTGCGTAGTCTTCGGGGTGAAACAACTGGTCGTTGGCGGCGATGGTCGACACGCTGTGCTCGCCATAAAACGCGCCTTTGGCCAGGTTCAGGCTGGTCTGCTGGATGGCCTGGCGCACGTCGGCCAGGGTCAGGCCGATGGCTGCGAGCTTCTCGGGCTGTGCCTGCACCCGTATCGCCGGGCGCAGTTGCCCGGTGATGTTGACCAGGCCGACCCCGTCGATCTGGCTGAGCTGTCGCGCCAGCAGGGTTTCGGCGTAGTCGCTGAGTTCGTTGCCGGGCATCTGCGCCGAGCTGACGGTGAGGATCACCACCGGGCTGTCGGCCGGGTTGACCTTGCGCCAGGTGGGCGGGCTGGGCAAGTCCTGGGGCAGGCGGGCGGTGGCGGTGTTGATCGCCGCCTGGACTTCCTGGGCCGCGGTGTCGATGTTCTTGTCGAGGGTGAACTGCAGGATCAGCGTGGTCGAGCCCAGCGCGCTGCTGCTGGTCATCTGGGTCATGCCGGGGATGGCGCTGAACTGCACCTCAAGCGGTGTGGCCACCGATGAGGCCATGGTCTCGGGGCTGGCGCCAGGCAGTTGCGCGGTCACCTGGATGGTGGGGAAGTCGGCCTCGGGCAGGGGGGCCACCGGCAGGCGCGGGAACGCAATGGCGCCCAGCAGCACCAGGGCGAAGGTCAGCAGCAGGGTGGCAATGGGGTGGTCGATGCACCAGGCCGAAACGCCGTTGCGGGTGTTCATGGCTGGCTCCTGCGGTCGGCCATTTCGGCAGGGGCGGGCGCGTCCGGGGTGATCTCGATTCTGGCGCCGGGCTTGAGCCGCGACTGGCCATCGAGTACCAACTGATCACCGGCCTTGACCCCGGCGACGATGTTCAGCGTGCTGTCCTGGTACAGCACCTTGACCGGCACGCTGGTCACCTTGTCGCCGTCCACGCGGTAGACGAAGTGGCCATCGATGCTGCGCTGCACCACCGTGGGGGGCACCACCAGCGCGTTTTCGTCAACTGCCGTGCGCAAGCGCAGGGTGACCAGTTGCCCTGGCCACAGGCGACCGTCCTTGTTGGCGAACTCGGCCTTGACCCGTACCGTGCCGGTGTTGGCTGAAATCTGGTTGTCGATCAGCGCCAGGTGGCCTTCACCGAGCAGGTTGCGTTCGCCATCGGCGTCCATGTAGGCCTGCACCAGTGCCGGTGTGGGTGCCTTGAGCAGGGTTTGCAGGGTGGGCAGCATCTGCTGCGGCAGGGAGAACTCGACCGCAATCGGGTCGATCTGGGTCACGCTGAACAGGCCTTGGGTATCGCTGGTACGTACCAGGTTACCGGGGTCGATATTGCGGATGCCGACACGCCCGGTGACCGGTGAGCGGATCTGCGTGTAGGAAAGCTGCACTTCGGCATTGGCGATGGCGGCCTGGTTGCCTTTGACCGTGGCCTGCAATTGGTTCACCAGCGCCTGCTGCTGGTCGAGGGTCTGCTTGGATATGCCGTCATCGGTGCTGAGCAGGCGGTAGCGCTTGAGGTCGACCCCGGCCACCTGGATCTGAGCCTGGCTCTGGCCGAGCTGGGCGCGGGCCTGATCGAGGCTGGCACGGATGCTGCGGTCGTCGAGGGTGGCGAGCAGGTCACCTTGCTTGACCCACTGACCTTCCTTGACCAATACCTGTGTCAGTATTCCCTCGACCTGCGGGCGAACCTCGACGCTGTGCAGCGACAGCACCGAGCCGATGGCGCTGGCGAAGCGCGGGACGTCCTGCTCGGCGACACTGACCACGCGCACCGGGATGGCGGCTTGCGCGCGGGGCGCTGGCGCCTGGTGGCGCTGGCCGTACCAGATGGCCAGTGCTACCAGGGCCAGCAGTGCCAGGCCGGCGAGAAGGAGAGAGCGGGAAGGACGTCGCATCGGTGCGGGCACCTTGGCCAGGGGATAGAGAACGGTTGTCGGTACTCAAACTTATAGCCCCCGTACCGGGTCGGCAGCGTGACCGCTGGCTGACAGGGCTGACAGGTTGGTGCCAGTCGAGGTTTTGCGCGCCCGCGCGGCGCTTCGCGAAGCGCTTGCCTTGAGATCTTCAGCGCCCATGAGATCGAGCGCCGCCCGCGCGGCGCTTCGCGAAGCGCATGCCTTGGAATCTTCAGCGCCTTTGAGATCGAGCGCCGCCCGCGCGGCGCTTCGCGGGGCAAGCCCGCTCCCACATTTGTTGCAACGCGCCGTTCCAGTCAGGCCATGGTTGTTCGCTTTGACGCATGACTGAAGACAGGTGAGGCGGCAGCAGTGCCAGCCGAAAAACCTCGTCGGGCCACCAAGGCTGACAACTATGGCCTATCAGGCCATGGCACGTTGCAACAAATGTGGGAGCGGGCTTGCCCCGCGAAGCGCCGCGCGGGCGGCGCTCGATCTCAAGGGCGCTGAAGATCCCAAGGCAAGCGCCCCGCGAAGCGCCGCGCGGGCGGCGCTCGATTTACGCCACACCCCAAAACTCAAGGCATGCACCCAGCAACCCCTCAAAAACCGATAAATGCGTAATACACCGGCGGTTCGTCCGTCGTTTGCAGCCCGAGCCCCTGGAGCCTCGCCGCTAGCTCTTCATCCTGCACATGCAACGTCCACCGGCAATCATCAGGCTCAGGCACCTGCCCAAGCGCCCGAGCAAACGCCCCCATCTCCGGCAGATACGCAGTAAACCCGTTCCCCTTCAACGCACTGGTCGTCATCCCCAGCACCTGGCACACGGCAACCTTGCTGGCGATATCGTCCCGGTCAGCCTGCCGCGAAGCCTGTACCAACGCTGCCAACTGCGGGTCGACCGGTTGCGTACCGACGATCAGCTCAGGCCCTTGCTCCCAAGCCTCTGGTGGGCAGTCCTTGTTCGCTGGCTGCAATGGAATGTGCGGGTTGATTTCCACCGGGTAGATGCGGCACACCAACGGCCGGGTCTCGTAGATGGTGCACAGGTCATTGTCGTCGAGGTTACGGCAGCGCCCGGGGTTGAAGGCGGCAAAGGTCACCGAAACGCGCATGTCGCTGCCGCCGCAAGGCACCGGGTACGAGCGGCGCAGCACATGCTCACGCTGATCGGCCGGCATGCCCGGGCCGTCTACCACGAACGCTTCGATCAGCACCACCACCTGGCCGCCGGCCGCTGCCCACTGGCGGGACTCGTCCAGCGTCAGCGGCACATGGTGGCCGGTGCAGCACTTGCCGCAGCCGGTACAGGCAAAACGCAGGCTGTCGTTCACTTGGCGTCAGGGTTCCATTCGCTGACGAAGGCGCGCTGGTGCTGGCGGTCGTACAGGCATAGCTCGCTGCCGGTGCGTTGCTGCATGTGCTTCTGTGGGTAGACCCCTTCGATAACCAGCGCGCTGAAACCCACCTGGTCATCGAATTCCGCAGGCTTGCCGCGGGCGTGGGCATCCTTGAACTGGCTGGCAGCCAGGCAGGCTTTCAGCATCTGCTGGCGTTGTTCGGTCCAGGCCTGGTTACTGGAGGCCTGGGCAACACCGCTGAAAACGGCGCAGGCAATCAGGAGGGAGCTGAAACACTTCATACGCAATTCCGGGAAAACTTCCAAGGGGCGCGAATTATGCCCGAGTCATCCCCGGCAGCAAGCCAGGGAGTTTGTCGCTGAATATAACAACACGGCTGTCAACGCTCGGCAAACACCACAGTGCGCGCCGCCACCACCAGGCAGTCGGTCAACTCGGGCGAGGAGAACTTGGTGAGGATGGCATTGGCCCCCGCCTGCCTGGCCTTCTCGGCGCTCATGGCGCTGTCCAGCGAGGTGTGCAGCAGCACGTAAAGGTGCTGGAAGTCTGGCGTTTCACGCAGGGTGCGGGTGAAGGCGTAGCCGTCCATTTCCGACATCTCGATATCGGAAACGATGATGTTGATTTCCTGCCCGGTGCCCTGCAACTCCAGCAGCACGTTGATGGCATCCTTGGCACTGCGCGCGGTGTGGCAGTCAATGCCGAGGTTGCGCAGGGTGTGCACCGATTGCTGCAACGCCACCTGGCTGTCGTCGACCACCAGGATATTGGCAGCGGCGAGCAGGCTGGCGTCCTCTTCGCTCAGCACGCCTGGGGCCGGCTCCGGCTCGGGTGGGGCGATGGCATGGATGACTTTTTCGATGTCCAGCACCTGCACCAGGGTGTTGTCGACCCGGGTCACGCCGGTGATGAACGAGCGGCTGCCCGAGCCATACGGCGGCGGCTTGATGTCGGTGCTCAGGCAATGGACGATGCGGCTTACGCCCTGCACATGCAGGCCCTGGCGTGAGCGGCTGATCTCGGTGACGATCAGGCAGCCACCCTCGGGGTCGGCCAGCGGGCGTTCACCGATGGCGCGGGACAGGTCGATCACCGACAGCGGGTTGCCGCGCAGGGTCGCCACGCCTTTCACATGCGGGTGCGATTCGGGCAGCCTGGTCAGCGCCGGGCAAGGGATGATCTCGCTGACCTTGAGCAGGTTGATTGCCATCAGCTTGCCGCTGCGCAGGGTGAACAGCAGCAGGGACAGCGAATCCGCGCGGGCATTTTGCGTGGCCATGGTGACCTTCGTGGGAAACAGGGGATAACGGGTTATCGGCCTGTTTTGGCTGGGCTTTAACTTGGCGGCAGCCCTATCGTCGGCAAGCCGGCCCCCACCTCAACCGCATCGGCTTCAAGCCCTGCGCCGCATACCTTGTAGGAGCGGCTTCAGCCGCGAAGCAGGCGCCGCGGTGGATGGCACCGGCTTCGCCGGTGTTCGCGGCTGAAGCCGCTCCTACAGGATCCCCGCCAGATCAGTAAGGTAGCGATTGTTCTGTGGGAGCCGGCTTGCCGGCGATGGCCGCGCAGCGGCCCCTAGCGCTCGCGCAAGGCCTCCTTGGCACGGTTCAGCGGCTTGATCAGGTAATCGAGAATGGTCTTCTCACCGGTGCGGATATCGACCGTGGCAATCATCCCGGGCACGATCGCGAAGTGCTTGCCTGCCTTGTTCTGCAGGCTGTCCTGCTCGGTGCGGATGAACACCCGGTAGTAGTAGATCTCCGGTTTCACTTCATCCTGCAGGGTGTCCGGTGAAATCCCCACCACCTTGCCATCCAGCCCGCCGTACACCGAATAGTCATAGGCGCTGATCTTCACCTTGGCCGCCTGGTCGGGGTGGATGAAGGCGATATCGCGGGGGGCGATGCGGGTTTCGATCAGCAGCCGTTCATCCATCGGCACGATCTTCATCACCTGCCCACCCGGCTGCACTACGCCGCCCAGCGTGTTTACCTCGATGTCCTTGACGATGCCGCGCACGGGGGAGCGCAGGGTCAGGCGGGTCAGCGAGTCGCTGCGCCCGCGGATCACCTCCGAGAGGCTGTCGGCTTCGGCGCTGGCCTTGGCCAGCTCTTCACGGGCGCGTACCAGGTAATCGGAGCGTGCCTCGTTGGCCTTGAGCTCGAGCTCCGAGCGCTGGCGATTCAGGCGGATCACTTCGACGCGGCTGGATGCACCCATCTTGGCCAGGTTCTCGGTGATTTTCAGCTCGCTGCGCACCAGCCGCAGCGAGTCCTCGATGCCGGCCAGGGTCTGTTCCAGGCCGCGGCGGCGGGTCTGGTACAGCGCAGTTTCGGCGTCGATCAGGTCGGCCGAGTCGCGCAGGCTGTCGGGGAACACCAACGGTTTGCCGGTGACCTCGGCGCGCAGGCGCGCCACGCTGGCCTTGGCCGCGCGGTACTTGGCCTCGCTCTCACCAACGCTGGAGGCCGTCTTGGTCGGGTCCAGCTGGGCGAGTATCTGGCCGCGCTCGACCATGTCGCCTTCGGCCACGTTCATCTCGGCGATGATGCCGCCTTCGAACGACTGGATCACCTGCTCTCGGGAGCTTGGGATCACCTTGCCGGTGCCGGTGGACACTTCGGTCACTTCGAACCAGGCCGCCCAGCCCAGAAAGGCCGCAAGCATCAGCGCGCACACGGTGATGACCCGGCCCGCGCGCAGCACGGCCTGGTCGTCCTGGCCATCCAGGTAGGAGGCGGGGAGTTCATGGTTGCTCATGCCTGCGCTCCTTGCAGTTTGGCCAGTGCGGCGTCGCGCTTGTCGTCGATGACGATGCGCCCACCATCGAGCACGATGATCCGCTCGACCCGCTGCAGCACGCTCAAGCGGTGGGTGGCGATCACCAGGGTACGGCCCTGGCAGAAGCGGTCCAGGTTATCCAGCAGCTTGCGCTCGGTCATGTCGTCCAGCGAGGCGGTGGGTTCGTCCAGCAGCAATACCTGCGGCTGGCGCACCAGCAGGCGCGACAGCACCAGGGCCTGGCGCTGACCGCCGGAAAGGCCTATACCGCCCTCGAGGATCAGGTGGTCCATGCCTTTGGGCAGGCGGCGCACGAAGTCCAGGGCGCCGGTGGCGGCCAGCGCGGCCACCAGTTCCTGGTCGCTGGCCTGGCCGGCACCCAGGGTGAGGTTCTCGCGCAGGGTGCCGTGGAACAGCCGCGAATACTGCGGCAACAGGCCCACGTCACGGCGCAGGTCGGCAGGGTCGAGGTGGGCAAGGGCGATACCATCCAGGGTGACTTCGCCTTGCACCAAGTCCATCGCGCCGCCCAGTGCCTGCAGCAGGGTCGACTTGCCGGCGCCATTGCGCCCCAGCACGGCGATGCGTTCGCCGGGCTGGATGTCCAGCTGGCCGATGTTCAGCACCGGTGGCGCCTCGGCGTCGTAGCGGAAGTTGGCCTGGCGCAGCCGATACTCGCCGCGGATGGCCGGCAGGTGCACCCGCGCTTCGCCTTCGGGGTGGTCGACCGGCGACTGCATCAGCTTGTCCAGGCCTTGCAGTGCCACCTTGGCTTGCTGCCAGCGGGTCAGTACATGGGTGAGCTGGGCCAGCGGCGCCATCATGCGCGAGGACAGCATCGACGCTGCCACCAGGCTGCCGGTGGTGAGGTCGCCGGCAATCACCATGGGCGCGCCGATGACGATGACCACGGCAAACACTGCGCCTTGCACGTTCTGGGTCCAGGTCACCAGGCCATTGGTGAGGGTGCGCAGGTGCAGGTTGGTGTGCGCGCAGGCGGCGTTGTACTGGTTCCACTGGCGCTCGAAGCGCGCTTCGGCCTGTAGCGCCTTGATCTCGTCCAGGCCCTGGATGCTCTCTACCAGCATGGCGTTGCGCAGCGACGACTCGCGCATCGAGGCGTTGGCCAGGCGCGCCAGCCGGCGTTGCGCCAGCAGGCCCGGCAAAAGCATGGCCAACAGGGCTACCAGCGGAATGAACACCAGCACGCCGCCGATCAGCCAGAACACGAACAGGAACAACAGGAAGAACGGCAGGTCGGCCAGCGCGGTAGCGGTGCTGGAGGTGATCAAGTCGCGGATCGACTCCAGTTCGCGCAACTGCGAAATGAACGAGCCGGTGGATTTGGGCCGTGCCGAATTGCGCAGGCGCAGGGCGTGGCCGTAGACCAGGTCCGACACCCGCAAGTCGGCGCGCTTGCCGAGCAGGTCGGTGACCTTCAGGCGCAGCAGGCGCATGCTGAAGTCGAACACCAGCGCCAGCACCACGCCGCCGAACAGCACGTACAGGGTTGGCAGGGATTCGGCGGGGATGACCCGGTCGTACACCTGCATGGAAAACAGTACGCCGGCCAACGCCAGCACGTTGGCCACCAGCGAGGCGACCATCACCTGCCCGTACGGGCGCAGGTCGCGCAGCACGATGCGGGCGAACCAGTGGCGGTCGTAAGGCGCGGTGTAGTCGTCGGTGCGCACGTCGCGCAATGGCCGCGCCGGGCGCATCAGCGCAACGCGGTTGATGCGCCCTTCGAGCGCTTCGCGGGGCAGGCGTGAGGTCAGGCTCTGGTCGCCAGCGAACACCACAGCCAGCTCATCGGCCTCGGTCACGGCCTCGACCACGGCCAGCTGGCCGTCGTCGAGTTCCAGTACCAGCGGCGTACGCCATTGCCGCAGGGCCTTGGCGTCGAAGCGCACAAAGCGCAGTGCCAGGCCGGCCTGGCGCGCCATGTGGCGGAGGATCTCGTCCAGCGGGCGGGCATCCTCCACGGCCGCCAGGCGGATGCGCTGGGGCGAGACATCCAGGCGATAGTGGTGGGCGACCTGCAGCATGACTTCCAGCCATGGCCCGAGGTCCGGGCGATGAACCACGGCTTGCTCGGGGGGCTGCTGCTGGCTGGCTTGGCTCAGGTTGACGGTATCGTTCATGGCTCGATCTCCACACCTTGCAGGTTGCGCCCTTCAAGGCCGAAGGCCATGCGCAGGGCACCGGTGTTGTACAGGCAGTCGACATCCAGGCGCAGCAGGTCGGATTGCGTGCCGGCGAGCTCGAAACGTGACTGATAGATTTCCTGCTCGGCGTTGAGCAGGTCGAGCAGCGGCCGCGTGCCCAGGTCCAGGTACTGCCGGCCGTACAGCTCACGGGCTTCCTTGATGCTCACCTGGCGTGCTTCCAGCGAGCTCAGCCGGCGGCCCAGCCCCGAGGTCTGCGCCATGGCTTCGGCCAGGCCGCGGCGGGCTTGCAGGCGTGCGGCGTCCTCGGCGGAGTCGGCGGCGGTCAGGGCATGGCCGGCTGCGCGGCTGCGGGCGCTGATGGCACCGCCTTGGTAGATGGGCACTTCGAGGTTCAGGTAGATGCCCGCCTGGGTGCGGTCGATGCGGTTGTTGTCGCGGTTGTAGTCGTCGTCAAGGTAGTGGTTGACCTGCGGCTGCAGCGACAGGGTCGGGTAGGCTTCGGCCTTGGCCTGCGCCAGCTCCGCCCTGGACTGCGCGCGCAGGGCCAGCGCCATGAGCACCGCGGGCAGGCGGTCGTCGCCGCTTGCCGGGCGCTTGCACGCCTGGGTCAGTTCGGGCGGTGTTTCTTCGGCCAGTGCGGGCGGCGCTACGCGGCCGAGCAGGGCCGCGAGGATCGACCGCCAGCGCTCGTACTGCGCTTGGTATTCTTCGAGGGTCGCGCGCGCACCCTCCACGCGGGACTCGGCCTGCACCACGTCAGAGCGGGTGCTGGCGCCCATGTCGCTGCGCTGGCGCGCCATGCCGGCGATGTCGCCCACGCCACGGATCTGCTCACGGGCAATCACCATGAGCTGCTCGTAGCGGCGGGTTTCGATCCAGGCGTAAGCGGTATCACGCGCCAGGTCGTCGACCACCAGCAGGATGTTGGCCTGGGCGCGGGCGGCGGCCGCGTGGGCCGCATCGACGGCGCTGTCGACCTTGCCGAAATCGTAAAGCATCTGTTTCAGCGACAGGTTCAATGCCTGGCTGCTGCGGTCGCCGCCGTAACCTGTGTCATAACCGGTGCGGATACCGCCGGAAATCTGTGGGTAGTAACCGGCGCGGGCTACGTTGATGCCTTCGCCTTGCTTGTACAGGTTGCCGATGGCTTCGGCGATGCTCGGGTGCCACTGTGCGGCTGCCACCACCGCTTCAGCCAACCCCAGGCGGTCGCCATTGCTGGCGGCCTGGCCGGAGGGTGGGCGGGCGGGGATGGCATCGGGGGCGTCCCGTAACAGCGACGGCCCGATACTGCGCAGCTTGGGATCTATGTCATCGGCTGCGTGGGCAGCCAGGTTGGTGTTCAGCACCAGGAGCCCGAAGGCTCCCAGCAACAGCGGTGTCAGCGGACTGCTTCGCTTCACATAATTCCCTTACTGCTGATCGTCCTTGCCGCCGGGCGTGACGCCCGGCGGGTTACTGCGGCCTCAGACGACATGGATGCCGTTTTGCACCCACAAGTGGTGGCTCGGATCCTCCTGGGCCGTGTATTGGTTATAGTCGATCCCGTCGGCTGTCTGGTTCCCGGTGAGGTTCCAGGTGTCGGTCATGTGCACCGAATCCTTGTCATCACCCTTGATCAACAGGGTGTTGTTGCTGGTTTCGGTAATGGCCACCACATCCGCAAGGTTGAGGGTCAGCGCCACCGAGCTGGTGTCGTTGAGGTCGATGACCTCGATGTCGTGGACCCGCCCGACCAGGTTGCCCAGGTCGATGCTGGCATCGCCGCCACCCCACAGCAGGGTGTCGGTGCCGGTGCCGCCCTCGACGCTGGCGAAGTTCTGGTCGACCACCACCAGGGTGTCATCGCCTGCACCTCCTTCCAGCGTGATGTGGCCACCCTGGCTGCCATCGAGGTGGTCGTTGCCGTCGGTGCCGGCGATCACCTCGCTGGAGGCGGCCGCCGCAACGCTGGCCACGGCGCTGCTGTCGTCGCTGTTATCGGCCAGCGCCGAGAACGTGGTCAGGCCCGCAGCGTTGTCCAGGTTGACGGTCAGGGTGGCGGTGTCGGTGGTGCCGTTGGGGTGGGTCAGCTCGTAGGTGAAGGTGTCGTGCTGGCCGATCACCGCCGAGGTCAGTCCACTTTTGAGGGTGTAGGTGTAGCTGCCGTCCGCCTGCACCAGCAGCGTGCCATAGGTGCCGACCACACTGACCCCGTTGTAGCCAGGGATGGTGTAGGTGTTGGCGGCCGTCAGCACGCTCAGTACCGTCAGCGCAGAGCCCAGGTTGTCGGCGCCGCCGGCGTCGGTAATCAGGTTGCCGCTGACGGCGGTGTAGTTGCTGACCACGAACTCGTTGAGATGCGTGGTGGTGGTGTTGAGGCTGGTGGTGATCGAACTCAGCAACCCGATGCCGCTGGAGTTGACGCGGACCTGGTAACTGCCGGCACCCTGGCCTGTGAAGGTGTAGCCTGCGCCACCGCCCAGCAAGGTGAGCAGCGAGCTGCCCGGCACCGACTGCACCAGCACGTACTGGCCAGTGCCGGTGTTGAGCTTGTACAGGGCGATGGTGGTGTTGCCGAGCAGGGTCAGCAGGTTGGTCGAGTTGACCACCACTTGCAGGTCGGCGCTGGTGTCGGCGGCTACCGTGGTGGTGTAGATGGCTTGGCGGGAGCCGATCACAGGCAGGCTGAGTGTGCCCAGGTTGGCGCTGCTGGTATCGACGCGGTTGGCCAGCGTGATGTTGGTGCTGTCGATGTCGTTGACCGCATCCACCACCGTGGCGGGCGCGCTGAGGTTGCTGTCGCTCCAGATCTCCGAGGCTTGCGGGCTGTCGATGCGCACGTAGAGGTTGGCGGCATCGGTCAGGCCGTTCGGGTGCACCAGTTGGTAGCTGAACACATCGACCTTGCCAACGCTGGAAGGGCTGGCGTTGGGGGTGTAGGTGTAGCTGCCGTCGGCGTTGATCACCAGGGTGCCGTACTGGCCCTGCACCGTGGTGCCGGCGCCTGCTGCCACATAGCTGCCGTTTTTCAGCACTTGCAGCACGGCGCCGCTGTCGGGGCCGCGCGAGTCGGTAGTGCCGTCGGTGCCCGGGTCGGTGATGACGTTGCCGGTCGCGGCAGTGCCGGTGCCGGTGAACTGCGTAAGGCTGGTGGTTTCGATGTCCAGCGTGGTGGTGACTTGGGTCACCAGGCCGATACCACCGCTGCCGACGGTCAGGCGGTACTCACCCGCCTGCAGCTCGCCGATATCGACGCGCAGCCCCAGCGGCAGCACGATCAGGTCAAGCAAGCCCTGGCTGCCGCCAGTGGCGATGGTCACCCAGGCGCCGCTGGCGTTTTTCACCTGCAAGGTGAACGTGGAGTTGTTGAGCAACGCCAGCACACTGTTGGTGGTCAGCGTCAGGGTTGGGTCCACCGTGGTGCCGGCCCCGACGGTCCAGGTGAAGGTCTTGCTGAAGCCCGAGATCAGGGTGGTGAAGCTGTCGTTGAAGGTTTGCGATGCGGTGACCGGCGCCAGGTTGACGGTGGCCGTGGCCAGGTTGTCGCTGGCGATGACCGGGGCATTGGCATCCACATCCGGGGCGGTGATGTTGGCGTTGCCGGACACGTTGTTGCGTGGGTCGGTGAGGGTGACCGTCAGCGTCTGGCCGTTATCCTGGGCAGGGCTGAAGGTCACGGTGAAGCTGCCGTTGGGCTGTACCGTCGCGGTTTGCACCAGGCCGCTGGAGCTGCGCACGGTAACGGTCGCACCGGGCTCACCGCTGCCGGTGAGGGTGCTGCCGTCGGCGCTGATCACCAGGTTGCTGGCGGCCGCCGGTGGGGTGATGTCCGGCGCGGTCAGCGCAGTCCCGGTCGAGACATTGCCTGCACCATCGGTGAGGGTAACGGTGAGTGCCTGGTTGTCCACCTGTGCCGCCGCCAGGCTGACCACGAACAGGCCGTTGGCGCCGACTGTCGCGGTGCCCAGCACGGTACCGGCGCTGTTGCGCACGGTGACGGTGCTGCCGATCTGGCCAGAGCCGCTCACTGCGGTACCGTTGGCGTTGATCGCCGCCACGGGCGCGGCGGGCGGCGTGGTGTCCGGCGCGGTGACGCTGGCACTGCCCGATTGGTTGAGGCCGGCGTCGGTCTGGCGCACGACCAGCACTTGCCCATCGTTCTGGGTGGTGGTGAGGGTGACGCTGAAGGTGCCGTCGGCTTGAACCACGGCAGTCCCCAACGCGCCGCTCGGGCCGGTGACGGTTACCGTCGCACCCGGCTCACCTCTGCCGGTCAGCACGGTGCCGCCGCCAGTCACTGCCAGGTCGGTCGGTGCGGTCGGTGCCTGATAGTCCGGCGCGGTGAAGCTGGTGCTGCCCGACACATTGGTTGCGGCATCGGCCTGGGTCACCCCGAGCACCTGGCCGTTGAGCTGTGCGCTGGCCAGGTTGATGCTGAACGCACCACCGGCATTGACCACGCCGGTACCCAGCACGTTGCCGCCGGCATCGCGCACGGTGACGGTGGCACCGGCTTCACCCGTACCGGTGAGGACCAGGCCGTTGGCCGACAGGGCAGTGACCACCGGGTTGGCCGGTGCGGTGATATCGGCCGCCTGCAGGAACACCGGTTGCGATTCGCCACCCACCAGCGCCACGGCTGTCACCGAGAGGTACTGCCCATCGAGCTGCGCCGTGTTCAGTTGCAGGGTGAAGCCGCCATTGAGGTTGGCAGCGCCCGTACCGATCAAGGTGCCAGCGGCATCGTAGACACGGATGGAGGCGCCGGATGTCGCAGTACCGGTCAGGGTCAGGCCGTCTGCGCCCAGTACCACGTTGGCAGGTGGCGCAGGTGGTGGGATCAGCGGGGTGACGTACGTCGCTACCGCCGAGGTGTTGATGCCATCGCTTTGCGTCACGCCCAGGGTTGCGACCGAGCCCGGCGCTGGCGACAGGTTGACCGAGAAATTGCCACTGGCGTCAACCAGTGCCGTACCCAACACAGTGCCTGCCTGGCTGACGGTAACCGTTGCGCCGGCTTCGCCGCGCCCGGTAAGCACGTTGTAGTCGGTGTTGATAGCCAGGTTGGTGACTACCGCTGGTGGTGAGGTATCGGCGGCCAGCAGCGTGGCGGGCAGCGAAGCGTTGCCGGCGTCATCGGTGGAGACCACAGTCAGCAGCTGACCGTTGTTCTGCGCCGGGTTCAGCGGCACGCTGAAGGTACCGTCGGCCTCCACTTCGATGCTGCCAACCACGGTGTTGTCCGGGCCACGCACGGTGATGGTGGTGCCGGGTTCGCCGGTACCCGTCAGTACCGTGCCCAACGGGTTGAGGGCAAGCTCCGCAGGCTGTACCGGTGGCACCAGGTCTGGCGCCGTGACCTGCAGGGGCGCTGAAGGGTTGCCTGCAGCGTCCTGGGCAATGACAGTCAGCACCTCGCCGTTGATCTGCGGCGTGGTGAGGTTGAGTACCAGTACACCGTCCGGGTCGATCACGCCTTGGCCGACCATGTCGCCACGGTCGTTCATGACCGTGACGCGTGCGCCAGCTTCACCGGTACCGACCAGCTGCGTGCCGCTGTCGTTGAGGGTGGCGATGACCGTGGCCGGTGGCGTGGTGTCGGTGGCCGTGATCGTGCTGATCGGCGAGAGGTTCTCGCTGGCGTCCTCGAGGGTTACCTGCAGCAGTTCGCCGTTCAGTTGCGGTGAGCTCAGGTCCACCACGAAGGTGCCGTTGGCAGCCACCGTGGCAACGCCGATCTCATCGGTACCGAGGTACACGCGCACTGTGGTGCCTGCTTCGCCGATGCCGCTGAGCTGATCGCCGGCGGCGTTCAGGCGCAGCTCGGTTGCTGCCTCAGGCGGCGTGAGGTCCGGTGCTGTGACCGCGACCGGCGCACTGATGTTGCCGGGTGGGTCGGCCTGTTGCACCGACAGCACTTGCTGGTTGATCTGCGCCGGTGACAGCTCGACGCGGAAGCTGCCGTCGGCGAGCACCTGGGTGGTGCCCAGCGCATTGCCGTTGGCGTCGGTCACGGTAACCGTCGCACCCACTTCGCCGCGGCCAGTGACCACGCTGCCATCGTCGCTGATGGCGACCTCGGTGAGGATGGCCGGTGGGGTGAAGTCAGGTGTTTGCAGGTTCGCGACCGCCGACACGTTGCCGGCTGCGTCGGCCTGGGTCAGGCTGAGCAGCTCGGCGTTGCCCAGGGCCGGGTTGAGGATGACGGTGAAGTTGCCGCTGGCATCCACCAGCGTAGTGCCGATTTCGTCGCCGGCGGCATTGGTGACCGTCACGGTCGCGCCAGCCTCGCCGCGGCCGGTGAGGGTTACGCCGTCGCTCGAGATTGCCAGTTCGGTCAGCACGGCCGGTGGGGTGGTATCCAGCGCGGTGATCGCGCTGGGGTTCGACTGGTTGCCCGCAGCATCGGTCAGCACCACCTGCACCTGCTGGCCGTTGGCCTGGGGTGCGTTGAGGTTGACCTGGAAGCTGCCGTCGGCACGCACGACTGCCGTGCCCAGCACGCTGCCATCGGCGGCGAGCACTTTGACAGTGCTGCCGGCCTCGCCGGTGCCATTGAGCAGGCTGCCACCGCCGGCAAAGGCAAGGTTGGTCGCGGCATCCGGGGCCACACGGTCAGGCGCAGTCAGGCTGACGCTGTTGGACTCATTGCCTGCCGCGTCGGTTTGCTGTGCGCTCAGTAGTTCGCCATTGATCTGCGCGATGCCCAGGCCAATGCTGAAGTTGCCATTGGCATCGACGACACCGGTGCCAAGCTCGACACCGCCTTGACCGATCACGGTAACAGTGGCGCCCGACTCACCACGGCCGGTGAGGGTCAGGCCGTCACTGGCCAGCACCAGGTTGGTCAGCGGCAGCGGCGCAGTGGTGTCCGGCGCCTGCAAGGTGGCTGGCAACGAAGCACTGCCATCGGTGCCCACGGCGCTGACGTGCAGCACTTCACCATTGGCCTGGGCGTTGCCCAGGTTAACCGTGAAGTTGCCGTCGTTACCGACCGGCGCGGTGCCCAGCAACACGCCGTTAGGGCCGTAGACATTGACCGTGGTGCCCGGCGCGGCGGTACCGGTGACCACCAGGCCATCGGCAGACAGCACGAGGTTTTCGGGCGTGTCCGGTGCCAGGTTGCCCGGCGCGGTGACGTTCTGCGTCGGCGAGGTGTTCTGCGCTGCGTCGGTCTGGGTCACGCTGAGGCTTTCACCCGCGATCGCCGCAGGCGTGAGGGTGACCGTGAAGGAGCCGTCACTGCCCACCGCGACGGTGCCCAGCGAGGTGCCATCCGCCGCGCGCACGGTCACCGTGGCGCCCACTTCGCCAGTACCGGTCAGGGTGGTGCCATCGGCGGCGACGGCCAGGTTGGCGACGGCGGCTGGTGGTGTGGTATCGGCCGCGGTGTACGGCGCAATCGGCGACACGTTGCCGGCCGCATCGGTGGCCGTTACCTGCAAGGTCTGGCCGTTGGTCTGGGCACTGCTCAGGGTGACCTGGAAGGTGCCATTGCTGCTGGCCACTGCGCTGCCCAGCACGTTGCCCGCGGCATCACGCACGGTGACCGTGCTGCCGGCTTCGGCACTGCCGCTCAGCTGCAGGCCGGTACCGGCCAAGGCCAACGCGGTCGGTGCTGCGGGTGGGGTGAGGTCGGGCGCGGTGACCGCAACAGCGGTCGAGGTATTGTTGCCCGCGTCGGTCTGGGTCACGCTCAACTGCTGGGCATTGAGCTGCGCACTGGTCAGGGTCAGGGTAAAGCTGCCATTGGCGGCCACCAGGCCCGTGCCGATGATGGTGCCATCGGGGCCGCGCACGGTCACGGTGGCGCCCGCTTCACCCAGGCCGCTGAGGGTCAGGCCGTTGTTGTTGAGCGCAACGTTGGTGAGTGGCGCCGGTGGGGCGAGGTCCGGTGTGCTGAGGGTGATCGCCGGCGAAGTGTTGCCCGCTGCATCCACCTGGCTGACGCCGATGGCCTGGCCGGTCGCCTGTGGCGTGTCGAAGGTCACCGTGAAGCGGCCATCGGCACCGACGGTGGCGGTGCCCACCACAGTGCCGGCGGCGTTGCGCACCTGCACGGTGGCGCCGACTTCACCGCTACCGGACAACTGTTTGCCGTCGGCGCTGAGTACCGGGTTGCCGACCGCTGCCGGTGGTGTGCGGTCAGGGGTTGCCAGGCTGGCAGGGCCAGACACGTTGCCTGCGGCATCGCTGAGCGTGACCTGCAACGGGCTGCCGGTGGTCTGTGCATTCGGCAGGGTGATCTGGAACTGGCCATTCGCATTGACCGTACCGGTGGCCAGGACCGCGCCACTGGCGTCGCGCACGGTCACCGTTGCGCCCGCTTCGCCCTGGCCGCTGACCACGGTGGCTGCGCTGTTCAGGCTCAGGCCGGTCGCAACGCCCGGTGCCTGCAGGTCAGGCGCCTGCAGGGTAGCGGCGAGTGACGTGTTGCCGGCGGCGTCGGCTTGGGTAATGGTGAGGTTCTGGGCGTTGGCCTGCGGCGGGGCCAGGCTGATGCGGAACAGCCCGTTGCTGCCGACGGTGGCGCTGCCTACCTCGTTGCCTTGGGCGTCCACCACACGCACGGTCGCGCCCACCTCGCCGCGGCCGGTAAGGGTGCTACCGGTGCGGTCGAGGACGAGCTGGTCGGGTGCGTTCGGTGCGGTGGTGTCTTCTGCCACCACGGTGGCCGGCACGGACGGCTTGCCGCCTGCCGACAGGCGGGCGCTGACTTGCAAGGTCTGGGCATTGAGCTGGGCGTTGCTGAAGAACACCCGGAAGGTACCGTCGCTGCCCACCGTGGCGGTGCCCAGCG
Organism: Pseudomonas sp. LFS044; assembly: GCF_047978245.1. Lineage (NCBI taxonomy): Bacteria > Pseudomonadati > Pseudomonadota > Gammaproteobacteria > Pseudomonadales > Pseudomonadaceae > Pseudomonas > Pseudomonas sp. LFS044. Next base: position 71,047 of record NZ_JBFPFX010000003.1, on the reverse strand, counting down.
TAGTGCCGCCGGACGTCACGGTGATCAGCGAGCCCACAGTGCCTTCGCCGGTGAGGATGAAGCCATCGGCGCTGATTGCCAGGTCGCTCGGCGTGGCGACTTCGGTGCCGTCAGGGCCCGCCACGTCGACTGAGGTTTCGTTGCCGCCGCCATCACGTACCACAACCTGCGCGGTGTCGCCGCTGGCCAGCGGCGGGGTGATGGGGATCACGAAGGTGCCGTCCGGGCCGGCGGTGCCGGTACCCAGTTCGGTGGTGCCATCGCGCACGATGACGGTGCTGCCGGGTTCGGCCGTGCCGCCGATGGTGCCGCCATCCGGGCTGACCGAAATGTCGGTGGCCGCGGCCGGTGGCGTGGTGTCTGGTGCGGTTACGGTGGACGACGCCGACGGGTTGCCCGCGGCATCGGTGACCACCACGCTTACGGTTTCGCCATTGGTCAGCGCAGGTGCCAGCGGCACCGTGAAGCTGCCGTCGCCTTCTACCGGCACGCTGATCACCGTGCCATCAGGCGTGGTCACGGTCACCGAGCTTGCACCCGGTGCATTACCGGTCACCGCGCTGCCATCAGCGCTGACGGCCACATCGGTCGGCAGTGCCGGTGGGGTGAGGTCCGGAGCGGTGGCCTGGCCGGCAGTGGACGCATTGCCAGCGGCGTCGGTGAGGGTGACGTCGAGCAGCTGGCCGTCCAGCTGCGCAGGCGCAAGCGCCACGCTGAAGGTGCCGCCCACGGGTACCACGACGGTGCCCAGCAGGTCGCCGTTGGCATTGCGTACCTCAACGGTCGAGCCTGCTTCGCCGCTGCCTTGCAGGGTGGTGCCGTCGGCGCTGACTAGCAGGCCGGTCGGGGTAGCGGGGCCAGTGGTGTCATCGGCGGTGAAGGTCGCCGACGGCGAAGCATTGCCGGCATCGTCGGTGAGGACGACCGACAGTACTTCACCATTGGTCTGGGCCGGGGTGAGGGTGACGCTGAAGCTACCGTCGGTTTCCACCACGGCATCGCCCAGCAGTTGCCCGTTGGCATCGCGCACTTGCACGGTGGCGCCGGGTTCGCCTTGGCCTGTGAGCACGCTGCCGTCCAGGCTCAACCCCAGGCCTTCTGCAGGCAGTGGGGCTTCAAGGTCATTGGCAGTGACGGTGCCAGCTTCGGAGGCATTACCAGCGGGATCCGCCTGAGTAATGGCCAGCGTCTGGCCGTTGAGCTGCGGCGGGTCGATGGTCACGCGGAAGCTGCCATCGGCTTGCACCACGGTGGTGCCCAGCACTGCGCCGCCGGTGCCGGTGACGCTCACTTGGGCACCGGGTTCACCGGTACCGCTGACGAGGGTGCCATCGGCGGACAGGGTCAGGCCGGTTGGGGCATCGGGTGTTTCGGTGTCCGGCGCTGGCAGGTCGACTGCGGCCGACACGTTGCCGGTCGGGTCGCGTTGCTCCAGGGTCAACGCCTGGCCGTTGGTCTGCGGTGGGGCCAGGGTGATCTCGAAGTTGCCGTTGTCGGCCACCACGGCGCTGCCCAGTTCGGTACCATCGGGGCCACGCACGGTGACGGTGGCGCCCGGTTCGCCGGTGCCGGTCACGGTAGTGCCGGTGTCATCGATGCTCGGTGTGCCGACGACTTGCGGTGGGGTGCTGTCGGGGGCAGTGAAATCGACCGGGCCAGCGCTGTTGCCGAGGTTGTCGGTGGCCTCAACGGTCAGGCTTTCACCATTGCGTTGGGGTGGGCTGACGGTAACGTCGAAGCGCCCGTCGGCGCCGACCGTGGTGGTGCCCAGCACGGTGCCGTCGGCAGCGCGCACGGTAACGGTCGAGCCGGTCTGGCCTGTGCCGGTGAGGTGGATGCCGGCGCTGTCGATGGCCAGCCCGGAAGGTTGCAGCGGGCCGTCCAGGTCGGGTGCGATGAGGGTGGCGGTCGAGGTGTTGCCTGCGGCGTCGCGCAGCACTACGTCGAGCTCCTGGCCATCGGTCTGGGCCGGGGTCAGGGTGAGGCTGAAGGTGCCGTTCGGGCCGACCACGGCAGTGCCCAGCGGCGTGCCCTGGGCATTGCTGACCTGCACGCTGGTGCCGGGCTCGCCACGGCCGGTAAGGGTCACGCCATCGGCACTGAGCACCAGGTCGGTGGCTTGGTTCGGTGGGGTGATGTCAGGGGCGCTGATCTGGGTCGGCAACGAGCTGTTGCCATCGGCGTCGATGGCCACCACGTCGAGCAGTTCGCCGTTGGCCTGCGCCGGTGTCAGGGCGATGGTGAAGTTGCCATCGTTACCCGCTTGCACGCTGCCCAGCACATTGCCTTGGGCATCGCGCACTTCAACCAGGCTGCCTACCGGGGCAGTACCGCTGATGGACGCGCCGTCGGCTGCCACCACCAAGCCGGCCGGGCTTTCTGGAACCGGTATCTGCGGCACGATGATGCCGAGGCCGACCGATGCGTTGCCCGCAGCGTCGGTTTGCACCAGCACGATGGACTCGCCCGCGTTGAGCGGCGCGTCCAACTCGACCAGGAAAGTGCCGTTCGGGGTTACGGTACCCGTCCCGATCACGCCGCCATCGGCGTTGCGCACTTCGACCGAAGCGCCAGGTTCACCGCGGCCGGAAATCACCACGCTACCCGCGCCCGCTACCACATTGGTAATGATATCGGGGGCGGTGATATCCGGTGCAGTGAAGGCCAACGGAGCAGAGCTGTTGCCGTCGGCATCGGTCACCGTGACGGCCAGTGCTTCGCCATTGGCCTGGACAGGGTCGAGGGTGACGCTGAAGGTGCCGTCCAGCTCGACGATGGTGCTGCCAATGACCGTGCCGTTGGCGTCGCGCACCTCTACCCGGGCACCGGGTTCAGCACTGCCGGTCAGGGTTTCACCCGCGGTCAGGGTAAGGTCGGTGGGTTGCTCCGGCGCTACCAGGTCCGGGGCAGTCAGCGGGCTCGGTTGCGACACGTTGCCCGCAGCATCGGTCAGGGTCACTTGCAGCGACGAACCGTCGATCACCGGTGTGTCCAGCTGCAGGGTGAAGCTGCCGTCAGGCAGTACCGTGCCAGTCCCTATCTCTTGCCCTTGATCGTTTACCACGGTCACCGTCGCACCGGCTTCACCACGGCCGGAGACCGTGCGGCCATCGGCACTGATGACCAGGTTGGTCGGTGCGTCTGGTGCAGTGATATCACCGCCACCGGTGTCGATATCGGGTGCGGTGACGTTGCCGGCAGTCGAGGCATTGCCCGCGGTGTCGGTCGCGGTGACCTGCAGTTGTTCGCCATCGACTTGTGGTGGGTCGAGGGTGACGCTGAAGGCACCGGTTTCACCGACCACGACGCTGCCCAATACGGTGCTGCCGTCGGCCGCCAGCACCCGCACGGTGCTGCCTGGCTCGGCACGGCCGGTGACCACGCTGCCATCAGCGCTCACAGCAAGCTCGCTCGGAATGGCTGGCGCGGTGATGTCAGGCGCGGTGACTTGGGCAGGTACGGACGACGCGCCGTTGCCATCGACTGCACTCACGTCGAGCAGCTCGCCGTTGGCTTGCGCCGGGTTGAGCACGACGGTGAAGGTACCTTCAGCCCCGACCACCACGCTGCCCACCAGCACACCGTTGGCGTCGTGTACTTCGACACGGCTGCCCACTGCGGCACTGCCGGTAATGCTGCTGCCGTCGGCGGCGATGACCAGGTCGGTCGGACTGTCCGGGGCTGGAACCAGGGGTACTTCGAACTGCAGGGCTTCGGAGGCGTTGCCGCTTGGGTCGGTCTGTACCAGGCTCAGCTGTGCGCCGGGTTGTGCAGCAGGGTTGAGGTCGATCAGGAAGGTGCCGTTGGCCAGCACTTCGCCGGTGCCGATCAGGTTGCCATCGGCGTCCCGCACTTCGACGGTGGCACCAGCTTCGCCACGACCGCTGAGGGCCAGGCCATCATTGCCGACCACGATATTGCTGACTTCGGCGGGCGCGGTGATGTCGGGTGCGTCGAACTGCAGTGGGGTGGACGTGTTGCCGGCGGCATCGACCAAGCGCACGTCCAGCGCTTCGCCATTGGCCTGGGCCGGGGAGAGGGTGAAGTTGAAGCTGCCGTCCGGGCCGACTTGGCCGGTGCCGATCACGGTGCCTTCGGCGTCACGCACCTGCACGGTTGCGCCAGGCTCGCCACGGCCGGTCAGGGTGATGCCGTCGGCCAGCGCCAGGTCTGTGGGCTGCTCGGGTGCCTGCAGGTCGGACGAGGTGACCGAGCCAGGCTGGGAGGCATTACCCGCCGCATCGGTGAGCACGACTTGCAGGGTGCTGCCGTCGTTGACGGCTGGGTCCAGGCTGATCTGGAAAGTGCCATCCGGGCCAACGGTGCCGCTGGCCAGCACGTTGCCGTTTGCATCACGTACTTCCACAGCAGCACCGACTTCGCCGCGGCCGCTGATTTGCGCGCCGGCCAGGCCGATCACCAGTTCGGTTGGTGCATCAGGGGCAGTGGTGTCGCCGCCGTCGATGTCCGGCGCGGTGACACTGCCTGCGGTTGAAGCATTGCCTGCGGCGTCGGTGGCAGTGACCTGCAGTTGTTCGCCGTCCACCTGGGGTGGGTCGAGGGTGATGCTGAAGGCGCCGGTCTCACCGACTACGACGGTGCCGAGCACGGTGGTGCCATCGGCAGCCAGCACACGCACGGTGCTGCCAGGTTCGGCACGGCCGGTGACCAACGAGCCATCGGCGCTGACGGCCAATTCGCTTGGGGTGGTTGGGGCGGTGATATCGGGCGCCGTGACCTGGGCGGGCAGGGAGGCCGCACCACTGGCATCGACTGCCGTTACGTCGAGCAATTCACCATTGGCCTGGGCTGGCGCCAGCGGCACGGTAAAGGTGCCATCGAGGCCAACCACGACCGTGCCGATCAGCGTGCCATCAGCGTCGCGCACTTCGATGGTGCTGCCCACGGGGCCGTTACCCGTGATGCTGCTGCCGTCGGCGGCGATGACCAGGTCGGTCGGACTGTCCGGGGCTGGAACCAGGGGTACTTCGAACTGCAGGGCTTCGGAGGCATTGCCGCTTGGGTCGGTCTGCACCAGGCTCAGCTGAGCACCAGGTTGTGCAGCAGGGCTGAGGTCGATCAGGAAGGTGCCGTTGGCCAGCACTTCGCCGGTGCCGATCAGGTTGCCATCGGCGTCCCGCACTTCGACGGTGGCACCAGCTTCGCCACGGCCGCTGAGGACCAGGCCATCATTGCCGACCACGATATTGCTGACTTCGGCGGGCGCGGTGATGTCCGGCGCGTCGAACTGCAGTGGGGTGGACGTGTTGCCGGCCGCATCGACCAGGCGAACGTCCAGCGCTTCGCCATTGGCTTGGGCCGGGGAGAGGGTGAAGTTGAAGCTGCCGTCCGGGCCGACTTGGCCGGTGCCGATCACGGTGCCTTCGGCGTCACGCACCTGCACGGTTGCGCCAGGCTCGCCACGGCCGGTCAGGGTGATGCCGTCGGCCAGCGCCAGGTCTGTGGGCTGCTCGGGTGCTTGCAGGTCTTGCGAGGTGACCGAGCCTGGCTGGGAGGCATTGCCCGCCGCATCGGTGAGCACGACTTGCAGGGTGCTGCCGTCGTTGACGGCTGGGTCCAGGGTGATCTGGAAGGTGCCATCCGGGCCAACGGTGCCGCTGGCCAGCACGTTGCCGTTTGCATCACGTACTTCCACAGCAGCACCGACTTCGCCGCGGCCGCTGATTTGCGCGCCGGCCAGGCCGATCACCAGTTCGGTTGGTGCATCAGGTGCAGTGGTGTCGCCGCCGTCGATGTCCGGCGCGGTGACGTTGCCTGCGGTCGAAGCATTGCCTGCGGCGTCGGTGGCAGTGACCTGCAGTTGTTCGCCGTCCACCTGGGGTGGGTCGAGGGTGATGCTGAAGGCGCCGGTCTCACCGACTACGACAGTGCCGAGCACGGTGGTGCCGTCGGCGGCCAGCACACGCACGGTGCTGCCAGGTTCGGCACGGCCGGTGACCACGCTGCCGTCGGCGCTGACGGCCAGTTCGCTCGGAGCAGCGGGTGCGGTGATGTCGGGAGCAGTCACTTGGGCCGGCAGGGACGAGGTGCCATTGCCATCGATCGCCACCACGTCGAGCAATTCGCCATTGGCTTGCGCAGGTTCGAGCACGACGGTGAAGGTGCCATCGGGGCCGACCACCACGCTACCGACCACTGTGCCATTGGCATCACGCACTTCGACACGGCTGCCGGCCGGGGCAGTACCGGTGACGCTGGAACCGTCATCGGCGACGACCAGGTCGTCCGGGCTGGGCGGTACCGAGGTCAGCGGCACTTCGTATGCCAGTGAGGGCGAAGTGTTGCCGGCGGCATCCACCTGCACCAGGCTCAGCTGAGCGCCGGGTTGTGCCGCGGGGGCGAGGTCGATCACGAACGTGCCATTGCCGCTCACGACACCACTGCCAATCACGTTGCCCTCGGCATCGCGCACTTGCACCGTGGCACCGGCTTCGCCGCGGCCTGCCAGCTGCAGCCCATCGGCACCCACCACGATGTTGCTGACCAGTGCCGGCGGGGTGATGTCCGGCGCATCGAATTCAAGGGGCGCCGAGCTGTTGCCGGCGGCATCGACCAAGCGCACGTCCAGCGCTTCGCCGTTGGCCTGGGCTGGGGACAGGGTGAGGTTGAAGCTGCCGTCCGAGCCGACTTGACCGGTACCGATCACACTACCGTTGGCGTCGCGCACCTGCACGGTTGTGCCAGGCTCACCGCGGCCGGTCAGTGTGGTGCCGTCGGCCAGCGCCAGGTCGGTAGGTTGATCGGGTGCCTGCAGGTCCGGCGAAGTGACCGAGCCAGGCTGCGAAACGTTGCCGGCGGCATCGGTGAGCACGACTTGCACAGTGCTGCCGTCCTTGACGGCCGGGTCCAGAGTGATCTGGAAGCTACCGTCCTGGCCAACAGTGCCGGTGGCCAGCACGTTGCCGTCAGCATCCCGCACCTGCACGGTGGCGCCTGCTTCGCCGCGACCGCTGAGCTGTGCACCGGCCAAGCCGATCACAAGGTCCGTCGGTGCGTCGGGAGGGGTGGAGTCGCCGCCGCCGATATCGGGCGCGGTGACATTGCCTGCCGTCGAAGTATTGCCCGCAGCGTCCTGGGCAGTGACTTGCAGTGCCTGGCCATCAGTTTGCGCAGGTTGCAGGGTGATACTGAACTGCCCATCGGCACCTGCCACGGCGGTGCCCAGCACGGCACCGTCGGCGCCACGCACTTGCACGGTGGAGCCCGGCTCGGCGCGGCCGGTGAGCGTGGTGCCTTGCCCGTTGACGACCAACTCGCTCGGCGCTGCAGGCGGGGTGACATCCGGCGCGGTGATGACGCCGGCCTGTGAAGTGTTGCCGGCGGCATCGGTGAGGGTCACATCCAGGTTCTGCCCGTTGGCCTGGGGTGTGGTCAACGTGACATCGAAGGTGCCGTCGGCGCCTACGGTACCCGTGCCTACCAGGTTGCCGGCGGCATCACGTACGTTCACCGTGGAGCCTGCTTCACCACGCCCCGTCAGGCGCAGACCATCTGGCGATACCAGCAGGTCGATGGGCGTGGCAGGGGGGGTAGTTTCACCCGGCTCGGAACCACCACCGCTGCTGCCGCCGCCACCGCCGCTGTCAGCGGCAGCCGCCGCACCGCCGACGCCCAGCAGGCTGAGCCCGGCAATCGCCCAGGTCGGTGTGGCGCTGCCGGCAACACCAATACCGGCTACCAGTTCATCCAGCGAGGCCACTTCGTCGAAGGTGAAACCGGTGAAGGCGACCGGGTCGTAGTTCGCGTGCCACAGGGTGCCATCTTCGCCGACAAAGACCATGTCACTGCCGACGCCCGCCTGGTCCACCGCGAAGAAGTTGCCAACGGTGACCTTTTCCCCTGATTTGAGCGTGACGATAAGGTCCTGGCCACGCCGGGTGACGGTTGCCACCTGGTCGGGAGCGACAGGCATCTGAACGACACCCGGGCTGTTGAGCGTGATATTGCCGAAGGCGCTCTGGGTGGCGACTGCGGATTGCTTATCGGCGACGACGATGTTGTCCATGGATGCTCCCTGCTGGTGTGCGGTACTAGGGGCGGCTTGTGCGCCCTCTGGCTGGCGCAACCTTTCCCGCTAGCGGAATCGATTGCGCGCAGCTAGGCCGTGTAACGGCCCTGTTACCGGTGGTAGAGGAGATATAGCAGTCCGATGGGAAGCAACCAGAGGCTTTATGGGTTAATCCTTTGGTAGGGACGGGTCTAGCGCAGGCCTAAGCGACGAGCCAGGCGGCTAAGGTTGGCGCGGTCCAGGCCCAGTTCGCGTGCGGCCGCGGCCCAGTTGTCCTGGTGGCGTTGCAGGCAGGCTTCGATCACCTGGCGCTGGTAGCGGTCGGTCGCTTCGCGCAAGCCACCTTCGGGCAAAGACGGGGCGGGTAGCGGTGCAGGGGAGGGGGATTGGGGCACGGCTGCCACGGGGCGAAGGTCCATATCATCAGCCTCCAGGGTGAGGATGCGCGGCCGATCTCGGTGCTGGCCCATGGCCTTGAGGGCGGAGCGGCCGATCAGGTGCTCCAGCTCCCGCACGTTGCCCGGCCAGTCGTAGGCCAGCAGGGCTGCCTGGGCTTCGCTGCTCAAGCGCAGGCTGTTCAGGCCCAAGCGTGATCGATTCTGTTCGAGGAAATAACCTGCCAATAACAGCACATCACGCCCACGTTCGCGCAATGGCGGCACCTGCAACGGGTAGACGCTGAGGCGGTGGTAGAAGTCGGCGCGGTAGTTGCCGTTGCGCACCTCGGCGGCCAGGTCGCGGTTGGTTGCCGCAATCAGGCGTACGTCGACCTGGTGCTCGCGGTCTGAGCCCAGGCGCTGCAGTTGCCCGCTCTGCAGTACCCGCAGCAACTTGGCCTGCACGGTCAGTGGCAGCTCGCCCACCTCATCGAGAAACAGCGTGCCCCCGTTGGCCAGCTCGAATTTGCCGCGGCGCTCGCCGTGGGCGCCGGTAAAGGCCCCGCGCACGTGGCCGAACAGTTCGCTTTCCACCAGCGTGTCGGGTAGCGCGGCGCAGTTCAGGCTGATCAAGGGTTTGTCGGCACGGTTGCTGGCCTGGTGCAGGGCCTGGGCCACCAGCTCCTTGCCTACGCCCGTTTCGCCAGTGATCAGTACGGTCAGGTCACTGCCGCCGACGAGGCGGATTTCTTCCAGCAAGCGCTTGTGAGCCGGGCTTTGGCCGATCAGCTCTTTGCCTTGGCCGCTGGCCTGGCGATAGATTTCGGCGCGGTGGTGTTCGTCCTCGGCGCGCAAGGCCAGGTGTTCGATGCGTTCAGCCACGGTAACGGTGGCGGCGGCCAGGCTGGCGAAGGCCTGCAAGGCATCCAGCTCCAGGCTTTGAAACTGGCCGGGGGTGAGGGCGTCCAGCGTCACCAGGCCCCACGGGCGCTCGTCGACCATCAGCGGGCAGCCCATGCAGTCGTGCACCTCCAGGTCGGCGTCAGGCACGTTGACCAGGCCGTCATAAGGGTCGGGCAGCTCGGAGTCACTGGCAAAGCGTGTGGGCTCGGCGCGGCCGAGCAGGATCTGGAAGCGCGGGTGCTCGCTGACCTTGAAGCGCCGGCCCAAGGTATCAGCAGAAAGCCCATCCACGGCCAGCGGTACCAGCCATTCGCCATCCAGGCGCAGCAACGCTGCCGCGTCGCAAGGCAGCAAGCTACGCATGGCCTGCAGCAAGCGGCGATAGCGCTCCTGGTCAGGCAGGTCGCGTGACAGGTCGCTGACCAGGGGGAGCAGTGCGGTAAGCAGCGGTTTTGCGGTCATAAAGACTCCTGTTGGTCATTATGACTATACGCCGGGGTGGGTCTTTTTGACATGACCTTAGTCAATGCCCTGATTTCACTGGCCTCAAGAGTTGGCACGATTGATGAAATGACTGGGTTAACCATTTGAAGCCCAGGCTCAGGAGTCGTTGCAAATGCTCAGTTCCGAACAACGTGCAATCATCAAAGCCACTGTCCCCCTGCTTGAAACCGGCGGCGAAGCGCTGACCACCCACTTCTACAAGATGATGCTCAACGAGTATCCCGAAGTGCGCCCACTGTTCAACCAGGCCCACCAGGCCAGCGGCGACCAACCGCGTGCACTGGCCAACGGCGTGCTGATGTACGCGCGCCACATCGACCAGTTGGAGCAACTTGGCGGTCTGGTCGGGCAGATCATCAACAAGCATGTTGCCTTGCAGATTCTGCCGGAGCATTACCCGATTGTCGGCAGCTGCCTGCTGCGGGCTATCGAAGAGGTGCTTGGCAAGGAAATCGCTACCCCTGAAGTGATCGCGGCCTGGGGCGCGGCCTACGGGCAACTGGCCGATATCCTCATCGGCGCCGAGGAAGGCCTTTATAAGCAGAAAGAGCAGGCCACTGGCGGCTGGCGCGGTACCCGCGAATTCCGCCTGGTACGCCGCGAGCGCGAAAGCAGCGAGATCGTTTCCTTCTACTTCGCGCCTGTTGATGGCAAGCCGGTGCTCAAGGCCGAACCCGGCCAGTACATTGGTTTGCAGCTGTTCATCGACGGTGCCGAACAGCGCCGCAACTATTCGCTGTCGTCCCTGTGCGATGGCACGCAATACCGCATCAGCGTCAAACGTGAAGAAGGCGGCAAAGTCTCCAGCTACCTGCATGACGAATTTGTCGTCGGTGAAACACTGCAGCTGTTCCCGCCTTCCGGCGACTTCACCCTGGCCGCCAGTGACAAGCCGCTGGTGCTGATCAGCGGCGGCGTCGGCATCACCCCAACCCTGGCCATGCTCGAGGCTGCCCTCGAGACCCGGCGCCCGGTGCACTTCATTCACTGTGCACGTAACGCCCAGGTGCATGCATTCCGTGACTGGGTCGACGGGCTGGCCGAGCGTCACCCCCAGCTCAAGCGCTTCTATTGCTATGCCGAAGATGACGGTTCGCGTGGCGCCCATGCGGTTGGGCTGTTGAGCCAGGACCTGCTGGGTGAGTGGATGCCAGGCGAGCGTGATGTGGATGCGTACTTCCTTGGGCCCAAGGGTTTCATGGCGGTTATCAAGCGCCACTTGAAAGGCCTGGGTGTGCCGGAGCAGCAGAGCCGCTATGAGTTCTTCGGGCCGGCGGCGGCTTTGGAATGATGGGCTGACTGCACTGCCCCATCGCCGGCTTGCCGGCGATGGGGCCGGAGCAAGCAACCTTTATATAAGGAAAAATGAAACCTTCTCCAGCCATCGTTCATCTTTAATCCTCCTTTAATCACTGTATCCTTCACTCCCGGGTGTCGAGGGGCTTGCCCCTGCGCGGCACCTGGGCAGCCGCTTTTTTGCCGGCCGGCGTTGAACCGACGTCCCCGCAGCCGGTCTGAAGCCATCACCGGATAGCCCTGCGCTGCGCTGTCTCGCCGCTTCCTCGACACGCTAACGGCCAAACCTGCGTGTAGACTTGCGCCCAGGCAGGCGGATCACGCTGCCACCTATCCATCGAAGGAATCGGCAATGAACGAACAACTATCGCGCCTGAATCGGGAACGGCGCTTTCTGGTGCTGCTGGGGGTGATCTGCCTTGCCCTGATCGGCGGTGCGCTATACATGCAGGTAGTGTTAGGCGAGGCACCGTGCCCGTTGTGCATCCTGCAGCGCTATGCGCTGCTCTTTATTGCCATCTTCGCCTTCATTGCCGCGGCGATGCCCGGGCGGCGCAGCCTGACCGTGTTCGAGGGGCTGGTGGTGCTGAGTGCAATTGGCGGAATCGTTGCGGCTGGCAACCATGTGTATATACTCGCCAACCCCATGGTCAGCTGCGGTATCGACACCCTGCAGCCGATCGTCGACGACCTGCCGCTGGCCAAGCTCTGGCCGCTGGCATTCCAGGTCGACGGCTTCTGCAGCACGCCATACCCGCCGATCCTCGGCTTGTCGCTGGCGCAGTGGGCACTGGTAGCGTTTGTGCTGACCGCCATTCTGGTTCCGCTGGGTATCTACCGCAACCGGCGCCGGCCTTAGACATAAGTCCCGATTTCGCTGTGGTCTTTTGCACCCACAGACAGAAGGGAAAAGTTGCCTCCCGCTTGCTTCAGATCAACCACAAAGCCTTGCAGGATGCGGGTTTGAGGGCTATCAAGCGGGGTGCGACAAACTGTCGCGAAGTTGAATAATTGCCCCCTATTGTTACGCATTCTGTAAAAGACTGTTGCTCAATAAGTCATAGTCAAGGGTTGGCGACCTCACTACAATCGCCCCCAATTTCCGTTCGGCACTGCTTGCGAGTCGCAGGATTGAAGGAAGCCCCAGCGCTTTCTTTTGCTGACTTCGTCAAGTTTCGCCCAGCGGCGATACCGGGCGGATACCCCTCCGCGTTTTCCCGCACCAAATGGACTTGGTCTGAAGTACAGGCCTGTTGCCTACGAAACCATAAGCACCGCTAACACGCTTGAGCCAAGGTCCTGCAGTCGGACCCCAGGCAGGAGCGAGTACGGGCGCGAAATGCCTCACTTGGCAGGACGAAGTGCTGGCTACCAAAACACAAATTGCATTGAAGCAAGCTGATCTAGAGGTCGTGAGATGAGTAAAAAGCGTTACCCCAGACTGTTTGGCATATTGCCCTTTTTAGGCATGCTTTTACTCAGTGGGTGCAACTGGACCCTGCTCGACCCGAAGGGTCAGGTCGGCATTGAGCAAAAGAACCTCATCCTCATCGCTACCGGCCTGATGCTGCTGGTGGTGATCCCGGTCATCATCATGACCGTGGCGTTCGCCTGGAAGTACCGTGCTTCCAACAAGGCGGCCACCTACACGCCTGACTGGTCGCACTCGACCAAGATCGAGGCTGCGGTGTGGATCATCCCGATCCTGATCATCATTGCCCTGGGTTATGTCACCTACAAGTCCACCCACAAGCTGGACCCGTACCGTCCGCTGGACTCCGACGTCAAGCCGATCCAGATCGACGTGGTCGCACTGGACTGGAAGTGGCTGTTCATCTACCCGGAGCAGGGCATCGCGACGGTCAACAAGATCAACTTCCCGGCTAACACCCCGGTCAACTTCCGCGTCACCTCCGACGCCGTGATGAACTCGTTCTTCATCCCGGGCCTGGGCGGCCAGATCTACGCCATGGCCGGCATGACCACCAAGCTGCACCTGATCGCCAACGAAAACGGCGAGTTCGACGGTATCAGCGCCAACTACAGCGGCGCTGGCTTCACCGGCATGAAATTCAAGGCTACTGCAACCTCTCAGGAAGACTTCGACAAGTGGGTCGCCGAAGTGAAGCAGTCGCCTCTGAAACTGGGCAAGGCCGAGTACGAAGCACTGGCCAAGCCTAGCGAATACAACCCAGTCGCGCTGTACAGCGAGGCGCCAGCGGAGCTGTTCCAGACCATCGTCGACAAGTACGAAGGCATGAACCGCGGCAAGCCGGTCCACGAAGAAGCAGGCAGCAAAGATCTGGCCACCACCACGGGTGTGGAATCGAGTACGCAACCAGCTGCCGGTGCAGAGGAGTAAGAGATGTTCGGTAAATTAAGCCTGGAGGCGATACCCTATCACGAGCCGATAGTCATGGTGACGCTTGCCATGATCGCGCTCGGCGGTATCGCTGTCGTCGGCCTTATCACCTATTTCCGCAAGTGGACCTACTTGTGGACCGAGTGGCTGACGACTGTCGACCACAAGAAAATCGGGGTGATGTACATCATCGTCGCGATGATCATGCTGCTGCGCGGCTTTGCCGACGCCATCATGATGCGTACACAGCTGGCTGCTGCTACCGGCGGCTCCGAAGGCTATCTGCCGCCTGAACACTATGACCAGATCTTCACCGCTCACGGTGTGATCATGATCATCTTCATGGCGATGCCGTTCTTCACCGGCCTGATGAACCTTGCGGTTCCTCTGCAGATCGGTGCGCGTGACGTTGCCTTCCCGTTCCTGAACTCCCTGAGCTTCTACCTGCTGCTGGCAGGCGTGCTGCTGGTCAACATCTCCCTGGGCGTCGGCGAATTCGCCAAGACCGGTTGGGTTGCCTATCCGCCGCTCGCGGGTATTCAGTACAGCCCTGGGGTGGGTGTCGACTACTACATCTGGGCGCTACAGCTATCCGGCTTGGGTACGACGCTTACCGGTGTGAACTTCCTCGTCACCGTGATGAAGATGCGCGCACCTGGCATGAAACTGATGGACATGCCGATCTTCACCTGGACCTGCACCTGGGCCAACGTACTGATCGTTGCTTCCTTCCCGATCCTGACCGCTGCACTCGCTCTGCTGACTGTTGACCGTTATCTGGACTTCCACATTTTCACCAACGAGCTTGGTGGGAACCCGATGATGTACGTCAACCTGTTCTGGGCGTGGGGTCACCCTGAGGTTTACATCCTGATCCTGCCGGCCTTCGGCGTGTTCTCGGAAGTGACTTCGACCTTCTCCGGCAAGCGTCTGTTTGGCCACCACTCGATGATCTACGCATCGGGCGCAATCGCCATCCTGGGCTTCGCGGTATGGCTGCACCACTTCTTCACCATGGGTGCCGGCGCCAGCGTCAACACCTTCTTCGGCCTGGCGACGATGCTGATCTCCATCCCGACGGGTGTGAAGCTGTTCAACTGGCTGTTCACCATGTACCAGGGCCGTGTGCGTTTCACCGCACCGATGCTGTGGACCCTGGGCTTCATGATCACCTTCTCGATCGGTGGCATGACCGGCGTTCTGCTGGCTGTACCAGGTGCTGACTTCGTCCTGCACAACAGCCTGTTCGTAATTGCTCACTTCCACAACGTGATCATCGGTGGTGCGGTATTCGGCTACATCGCCGGCTTCGCCTACTGGTTCCCGAAAGCCTTCGGTTTCACCCTGAACGAGAAGTGGGGCAAAGCTGCCTTCTGGTTCTGGATCTCGGGCTTCTACGTTGCGTTCATGCCGCTGTACGCCCTGGGCTTCATGGGCATGACCCGTCGTCTGAACCACTCCGACAACCCACTGTGGGAACCCTACCTGTACGTAGCCGTCGTCGGCGCCGTGCTGATCCTGTTCGGTATCGCTTGCCAGCTGATCCAGATCTTCGTTTCGGTCCGCGACCGCAACCAGAACCTGGACGTGACCGGCGACCCATGGGGCGGTCGTACTCTGGAATGGTCGACTTCGTCGCCACCTCCGTTCTACAACTTCGCCCACATGCCTGAGCAGGTTGGTCTGGATGCATGGCATGAAACCAAGGAAACCGGTGCTGCTTACAAGCCGGCAACCAAGTTCGACGCCATCCACATGCCGAGCAACACCGCTACCGGTTTGTTCATGGGTCTGTTCCTGACCGTCTTCGGCTTTGCCTTCATCTGGCACATCTGGTGGCTGGTTGGCGCAAGCCTGGTTGCAACCATCGCTGTCTTCGTTCGCCACGCCGCACGTGACGACCAGGGCTACATGGTTCCGGCCGAAGAAGTGGCGCGCATCGAAGGCGAGCGCATGCAAGCGCTGGCCAAAGCAGGTGCTCTGCCTGCCGGCGCACGTGTCGAATCGTTTGAGCGGGTGTAATCAATGTCCAGTCAAGTAATACACGGCGGTGCTCATGGACACGACCATGGGCATGACGACCACCACCACGACTCGGGCCAGATGACCGTACTGGGTTTCTGGCTGTACCTGATGACCGACTGCATCCTGTTTGCGTCGCTCTTCGCCACCTACGCGGTGCTGTCCGGCAGTTTTGCCGGCGGCCCGTCGGGTCACGACATCTTCCAGCTCGACTTCGTGCTGGTTGAAACCGCGTTCCTCCTGCTGTCCTCGATCACCTTCGGCTTCGCCATGCTGAAGATGTTCGCCGGCAACAAGGCAGGCGTGCTGGGCTGGTTGGCAGTGACCTTCCTGTTCGGTGCTGGCTTCATCGCGATGGAAATCTACGAATTCCATCACCTGATCGCTGAGGGCTTCGGCCCGCAGCGCAGTGGCTTCCTGTCGGGCTTCTTCGCCCTGGTAGGTACCCACGGCCTGCACGTGACCGCCGGCCTGATCTGGATGGCAATCATGATGTACCAGATCAGCAAGCACGGCATCACGCCGACCGCCAAGACCCGCATGAGCTGCCTGAGCCTGTTCTGGCACTTCCTGGACGTGGTCTGGATCTGCGTATTCACCGTCGTTTACCTGCTGGGGGTTCTGTAATGGCTAACGCACACGACACTCATCACGAAGGTAACCACGGTAGCGTCAAGTCCTACATGGTCGGCTTTATCCTGTCGATCATCCTGACCGCGATCCCGTTCGGCCTGGTGATGTTCCCAAGCCTGCCGAAGAACCTGACCGTCCTGGTCGTGGTGGCCATGGCCGTCATCCAGGTGGTAGTGCACCTCGTGTACTTCCTGCACATGGACCGCTCGAAAGAGCAGCGTTCCAACGTGTCGACGTTCCTGTTCACCGCCATGGTGATTGCACTGCTGGTCGGCCTGTCGCTGTGGATCATGTTCAGCATCCACTTCGAAATGATGGCCAAGTGAGGTAAGACTGCATGTCCGTTAAGCACTTTATCCAAATCACCAAACCGGGGATCATTTTCGGTAACGTGCTTTCCGTGGCAGGCGGTTTCTTCCTTGCCTCGAAGGGCCATGTAGACTTCGCCCTGTTCCTGGCGGTGGTGATCGGTACTTCCCTGGTAGTCGCGTCTGGTTGCGTGTTCAACAACTGCATCGACCGTGACATCGACATCAAGATGGAACGTACCAAGAACCGCGTCATGGTCCAGGGCGGCATGTCGCTGCCCCTCGCGCTGATCTACGCCACCCTCCTCGGGGTGGCCGGCTTCAGCCTGCTGTATGTCCAGGCCAACCCGCTGTCGGCGTTCTGCGCGCTCATCGGGTTCGTCGTCTACGTCGGTTTCTACAGCCTCTGGCTGAAGCGCAAATCGGTGCACGGCACCTTGGTTGGCAGCCTGTCCGGTGCCATGCCTCCGGTGATCGGCTACTGCGCCGTGAGCAACAGCTTCGACCTGGCTGCAGTGACTCTGCTGGTGATGTTCAGCCTGTGGCAGATGCCGCACAGCTTTGCGATCGCCATCTTCCGCTTCAAGGATTACAGCGCTGCCAACATCCCGGTCCTGCCGGTGGCACGCGGCATCCTCGCGGCGAAGAAGCAGATCGTGCTGTACGTGCTGGCCTTCGTGCTCGCGACCCTGATGCTTACCCTCGGCGGTTACGCCGGCCTCGGCTACCTGGCTGTGGCAGCTGCCATGGGCCTGTACTGGCTGTACATGGCGTGGGGTGGCTACAAGGCCGAGGACGACAGCAAGTGGGCCCGCAAGGTATTCGGCTTCTCCATCCTCACCGTTACTGCCCTGAGCGTGATGATGTCGGTGGATAGCCAGACTGCCGCGGACGTGCTGATGACCTACGCGCGCTGATACAGCTGCCTGTTACAGAAAAACCCCGGCCTTTGTGCCGGGGTTTTTTTATGGGCTTTAATTACTGTCAGTCCTGTTAACTGAAAGGATTCGAAATAAGGCCCTGAAAACATGAAATAAAACGGGATATTTTCCTTTACAAGATATCTTGCGCGGCATTATTGTCTGACTCGGCCGCCGCAGCGGCCAGCGTCGCTCGGACGGTTCCGGGCGCTTACGTCTTGCCGAGGAAACCATGGCCAACCCAGGTTCGCCGCGCCGCTTTGCGCGCATCGATCGTCTTCCCCCGTACGTCTTCAACATCACCGCCGAGCTCAAGATGGCCGCCCGCCGCCGTGGCGAGGACATCATCGACCTGAGCATGGGCAACCCAGACGGTGCCACGCCGCCGCACATCGTCGAAAAGCTGGTGCAGGTCGCTCAGCGTGAAGACACCCATGGCTACTCCACGTCCCGCGGCATCCCGCGCCTGCGCCGCGCCATTTCGAATTGGTACAAGGAACGCTACGAGGTCGACATCGACCCGGAAAGCGAAGCCATCGTCACCATCGGCTCCAAGGAGGGCCTGGCTCACCTGATGCTGGCCACGCTCGATCAGGGCGACACGGTGCTGGTGCCCAACCCGAGCTACCCGATCCACATCTATGGCGCGGTCATCGCCGGTGCCCAGGTGCGCTCGGTGCCACTGGTGCCGGGTGTCGACTTCTTCAACGAACTCGAGCGGGCCATTCGCGAGTCGATCCCCAAGCCGAAGATGATGATCCTTGGCTTCCCGTCCAACCCGACCGCGCAATGCGTGGAACTGGACTTCTTCGAGCGTGTGGTGGCCTTGGCCAAGCAGTACGACGTGCTGGTGGTGCATGACCTGGCCTACGCCGACATCGTCTATGACGGCTGGAAAGCCCCGTCGATCATGCAGGTACCAGGGGCCAAGGACATTGCGGTGGAGTTCTTCACCCTGTCCAAGAGCTACAACATGGCGGGCTGGCGGATCGGCTTCATGGTCGGTAACCCCGAGCTGGTCAGCGCCCTGGCGCGGATCAAGAGCTACCACGACTACGGCACCTTCACACCGCTACAAGTGGCGGCCATTGCCGCGCTGGAAGGCGACCAGCAGTGCGTACGGGACATTGCCGAGCAGTATCGCCAGCGCCGCAACCTGCTGGTGAAAGGGCTGCACGAACTGGGCTGGATGGTCGAGAACCCCAAGGCGTCGATGTACGTGTGGGCGAAGATCCCTGAGCAGTACGCCCACCTGGGGTCGTTGGAGTTCGCCAAGAAGCTGCTGGCCGAAGCCAAGGTCTGTGTTTCGCCTGGGGTCGGTTTCGGTGATTACGGCGACGACCATGTGCGCTTTGCCCTGATCGAAAACCAGGATCGGATTCGACAGGCAATCCGCGGCATCCGGCAGATGTTCCGGGCCGATGGCCTGAGCCGCAAATAGCGCTGAACCAGGGGCCGTCACACGGCCCCTGTTGCTTGCCGGATCGACGGCGAACTATTTTTCGCTGCCCCTCTTCTCAGCCGACCTCGCTTCGATTACAAATGGCGCCGCGGGCCTGCCCCGATAACAATAACCTTCCCTCCGTGCCATCATGTCCGAATATAACCCTTGCCTTGACTGCGGCGCCTGCTGCGGGTATTTCCGTGTGTCCTTCTTCTGGGGCGAATGCCAGTCTGCCGGGGGCGTTGTGCCTGACGACCTGGTGGTGCAGATCAACCCCACTCGGGTAGCCATGATCGGCACCGATGCCAAGCCCTGCCGCTGTGTCAGCCTCAAGGGCGAGATCGGCACCGAGGTGGCGTGCACCATCTACGCCAACCGCTCAAGCCCCTGCCGCGAGTTCGAAGCGTCGTGGGAGGGGGGTGTGCACAACCCCAGCTGCGACGATGCCCGCGCGGCCTATGGCCTGCCACCGCTGACCCCGCCGGGGGCCAATGAGCCGCATTGGCCGGATGATGGGGCTGAGGTGGCCTGATGGCTTTTGCGGTGCCTGCGCTTGCCCTATCGCCAGTTCAGGCAGCCCCTCTCAGGCACCTCCAGCTCTACCTGAACACCGAAGCCCAAGGGGCCTGAAGGGTGTTCGTCGCGAGCGTTGCAGCGCTCTTGAGATCGAGCGCCGCCCGCGCGGCGCATCGCGGGGCAAGCCCGCTCCCACATTTGTTGCAACGTGCCATGGCCTGTGAGGCCATAGTTGTCAGCCTTGTTAGCACGATGCGATTTTTCCGTTGGTGCTGCCGGCGCCCCACCTGTCTTCAGCCATGCACCAAGGCGAACAACCATGGCCTGGCTGGAACGGCGCGTTGCAACGAATGTGGGAGCGGGCTTGCCCCGCGATGCGCCGCGCGGGCGGCGCTCGATCTAAAGGGCGCTGAAGATCCCAAGGCAAGCGCTTCGCGATGCGCCGCGCGGGCGGCGCTCGATCTCAAATACACCCTATAACTCAAGACATGCCCCGGCGACCTACATAACGTTACACTGTCACCTCCCCAGCAATGGACAGGAGATCCGGCGTGACCCCACCCCGCAGTTTCCCCAGCGACCTCTGCCTCGACAGCCCGCGCCTGCAGCTGCGGCCGATGCGCCATGCCGATGCCGAACAATGGCTGACGATCATGGCCGACCCCGAGGTCATGCGTTACTGGCACCACGCCCCTTGGCAAGACCTGGCCGAGGCCGAAAGCGCCCTGGCCGCTGACCGCGAAGCCTATGCCAATGGTGATCAGCTCAAGCTGGGCATGTACCGTCGTGACAACGGCGACCTGATCGGCATGGTCCAGCTGTTCAACATCGACGATGTGTCCCGCAGGGGCGAAATCGGCTACTGCCTGGCCAGTGCCGTGCAGGGCAGGGGTTACATGGACGAGGCGCTGACATGCTTCATCGACTACCTCGCCCACACCCTGCACATGCGCCGCCTGGAAGGTGAAATCGACCCACGCAACCAAGGTTCGGCGCGTACCCTTGAACGCCAAGGCTTTGTGCTTGAAGGCACGCTGCGGGCGCGCTGGTGCGTGGCGGGTGAGCTGTCCGATTCTGGTATATACGGGTTGCTGCTCGAGCCACCGGTTGCATGACGGCTTTCTACCTCACCTTCAGCCTCGCCCTGTATCTGCTCGGCTTATGTTTCGATGGCGCGTTGATGACCGCCGGCAGGCACATGCCGGCTCTGCAGATGCTGCTATACGGGCCCTGGGGCATTCCATTCGGCTTGTTTCAGTGGTTTGCCAACCCGTTGCTGGCGGTGGCGATCCTGGCCCATCGGCGCTTCCGGCGCTTGGCGCTGGTGGCTGGCTTGGGTGCGCTGTACCTGGCGGCCAGCAGCTTCGGCATTGAACGTCTGCCGGACAACATCAGCTACGACTTCCAGGATCGCACAGGCTTTGGTGCCGGTTTCTATCTGTGGTTTGCGTCTATTGTGGTGTTTTGTGCGGGGCAGGCGTGGCATGTTTGCAAGGCGCGCAACGCCCAGGACATGCCAGCTTGGCGTTGGCTCGACGTGGCGCTGATAGCAGCCCTTGCGCTGGCTGTGTATGCCGCCACACAAATGCCGTCGCTGCGTTTCGAGCCGGGCAAGGTGCTGATGCCGCCAGAGCAGCCGCAAGCGTTTTGAAGTTCACCAGGAGGGTTGCGATGAACAAGCAGTACCTGATGGGCCTGGCCCTGGCGTTGGGTACGCCGATGGCGATGGCTGGGGATAACTCGCCCACCTATACCCAGTGCATGGACAACGCATCCAGCACGGTTGCGATGAGCGGCTGCATTCAGGCCGAGACCCAGCTGCAGGATGCGCAATTGAACAGGGTCTACAAGCAACTGCTGGCCAAGCTCGAAGCAGCGCCGCAGAAAAGCCTGCGCGACGTACAGCGGCAGTGGATCGCCTACCGCGATGGCAACTGCAAATTCCACGTGCAGGCGAGTGGCGGGACGATGGCCCAGCTTGAAGGTGCCATGTGCATGATGGACATGACCCGTGAGCGGGCGGCGGAGCTGGAGCGGGTGCTCAGCCCAGGGCAGTGATATTGCCTGGGCGGGCCTTTTCGCGGGTAACCCGCTCCTATGACGGCTGGCGCAGTACCTGTAGGCGATGGGGCGCGAAGCGGCCCTATTTATTCATGTGAGCACCGCGCAGCGCCCGGGCCTTGAGGTACTCGCGCACCTCCAGCGCATCCCCGGCAAACTCGATCCGGTCAGCCTTGGCGTCACGCTGGTAGGCATACATCGGGTCGTAATATTCCTGCAACAAACCCTCGATCCACCCGCGGTGCAGGTCTATTGCACCGCACCGCTGCTGCTCGTCCAGTGCCTGGCGCAGAATCTGGGACAGGCGCTGGAACCGCTCGCCACCCAGGCGCTTCTGAATATTGGCCATGCTCTGCAGCATGCGCTCGGCGAATAGCCGATGGCCGAGCTGCTCACCGTGCAGCGTGACGAACTCGGCGCACAGGTTGATTACGTAGTCGCGCAGGATGCGTTCCACACGGTTCTCGAAGCTGTCCTCCAGCCATACCATCGGGTACTGCTGCATGCCTTGGTACAACGCCAATGGCACCGTGCAGCTGCCAACGATGCGGCCTTCATCTTCCAGCACGAACTGCTCGATGCCACGGGCACGTTTCTTCAGTACATCGATGGCCAGCTTGTTCTCGAAGTCGATCTGCGCCGGCTGCGCGGTGGCGCGCTTGCCGAAACTGGAGCCGCGGTGGTTGGCTTGGCCTTCAAGGTCGAGCACGTTGTTCAGCTGGTGCAGCACATCGGTCTTGCCCGTGCCGGTCAGGCCGCCCAGCAGGACGAAGTCGCACTGTTCGACAGCCTGTTCGGTGGTTTCCAGCAGGAAGGTGCGCAGCGCCTTGTAACCGCCGCTGATTCGCGGGTAATCGATACCGGCCTCATCGCGCAGCCACTGCTGGACGATCAGTGAACGCAAGCCACCGCGAAAGCAGTAGAGGTAGCCGTTTGGGTTGGCCCGGGCGAAGCTGGCCCAGGCGTGCAGGCGCTCACGCTTGGTGGTACCGCTGACCAGTTGGTGGCCGAGGGTGATGGCTGCGGCCTGGCCTAGTTGCTTGTAGCAGGTGCCTACTTTCTGCCGCTCCTGGTCAGTCATCAACGGCAGATTGACCACGCCGGGGAAGGCGCCCTTGGCAAATTCGATGGGCGCGCGCATGTCCATCATGGGCGCGTCGTCGAGGAACAGCTGGCGGAAATCGGTGCAATCGGGGCGCATCAGCTCACCTCGACTGCGTGGCGCTGTCGCTCGGCCAATATGCCGATCGGCGAGAGCGTGAGGCCCAGCTCGGCAGCCACGGCGAGGAATTCCTCCTCGCCTTCGGCGCTGACGGCCACCAGCAAGCCGCCGCTGGTCTGCGGATCGCACAGCAGGTGCTTCTGATCATCGCTGAGCGGGCCGATCTTGTGCCCGTAGCTTTCGAAGTTGCGCAGGGTGCCACCGGGGATGCAACCCTGCGCCAAGTAGTGCTCGACGCTGGCCAGGCGAGGCACGGCGGCATAGTCCAGGTGTGCGGTCAGGCCGCTGCCTTCGGCCAGTTCGACCAGGTGGCCAAGCAGGCCGAAGCCGGTCACGTCGGTCATGGCCTTGACCCCATCGAGCTTGCCGAACCGGCTGCCGGGGGTGTTGAGAGTGCACATCCAGTCACGTGCCAGGCCTTGGTCCTGCTCGCGCAGTTTGGCCTTTTTCTCGGCGGTGGTAAGAATGCCGATACCCAAGGGTTTGGTCAGGTACAGGCGGCAGCCTGCGGTGGCGGTGTCATTGCGCTTGAGATGGCGTTTGCTGACCATGCCGGTGACGGCCAGGCCGAAGATCGGCTCTGGGGCGTCGATGGAGTGACCACCCGCCAGCGGGATGCCGGCTTCGGCGCACACGGCGCGCCCACCGCGGATCACTTCGCGGGCGACCTCCGGTGGCAGCACGTTGACCGGCCATCCGAGGATGGCGATGGCCATCAGCGGGTCCCCGCCCATGGCATAGATGTCGCTGATGGCGTTGGTGGCGGCGATGCGGCCGAAATCGTAGGGGTCATCGACGATCGGCATGAAAAAGTCGGTGGTGGAGACCACGCCGCGCTCATCGTCCAGGGCGTAGACGGCAGCGTCGTCGCGCGATGCGTTGCCGACCCACAGCTTGGGGTCCAGGGCTTGCGCGCCGCTTTCGGCCAGGATCACATCCAGTACCTTGGGGGAGATCTTGCAGCCACAGCCAGCACCGTGGCTGTACTGGGTCAGGCGAATCGGCTCGCTCATACGCACCTCAGGGAATCAAATTGTTGCGCGATTGTAGCAAAGCTGGCCTTTGTGCCATGCGCCCTTATACTTTCCACGCGCGGCGCGGATCGTCGCCCATTCCCCCCGCTATTGAACCGGAGTCTTCCCATGCTCAAACGCCCAATGGCGCTCGCCGCCGGCCTGGTCCTGTCCTGCTGTGCCGTTGTCGCCCAGGCCGCTGAAACCCTGCGGGTCAGTGCCATCCCCGACGAAGCGCCGACCGAGTTGCTGCGCAAGTTCGAGCCGCTGGGCAAGTACCTGTCGCAGCAGCTGGGTATGGAGGTTAAGTTCGTGCCGGTTGCCGATTACCCGGCGGTGGTCGAGTCCTTGGCCAGTGACCGCCTGGACATGGCCTGGCTGGGCGGGTTCACCTTCGTCCAGGTGCATTTGAAAGACCCGAAAGCCACGCCTCTGGTGCAGCGTGAACAGGATGCCAAGTTCACCTCCAAGTTCATCACCGCCAACCCCGATGTGAAGAGCCTGGCCGACCTCAAGGGCAAATCGTTTGCCTTCGGCTCCATCTCGTCTACCTCGGGCAGCCTGATGCCGCGCTATTTCATGCTCAAGGAAGACAACATCAAGCCTGAGAGCTATTTCAGCCGCGTGGCCTATTCCGGTGCCCACGACGCCACTGTGGCCTGGGTGCAGGCTGGCAAGGTCGACGGTGGCGTGCTCAACGCCAGCGTGTGGCAGAAGCTGGTCGATGCCGGCAAGGTCGATACCGGCAAGGTCAAGGTGTTTGCCACCACGCCGGAATATTACGACTACAACTGGACCGTGCGCGGCAACATGGAGCCGGCCCTGAAGGAGAAGATCAAGCAAGCCTTCCTCGATCTGGACCCCGCCAAGCCCGACCATAAAGCGATTCTCGACCTGCAGGCCGCCAGCCGCTTCATCGAGACCAAGCCTGAGAATTACCAGGGCACCGAGCAGGCGGCACGTGAGGCCGGCCTGCTCAAGTGACTATCGACCTGCACAACGCCGGCCTGCGCCATGGCCAGGTGCGCGCGCTGGAGTCCGTATCCTTGCGTATAACCAAGGGTGAGCGGGTGGCGATCATCGGCCCTTCCGGGGCCGGCAAATCCAGCCTGTTGCACCTGATGGCCACGGCCGTGCAGCCCAGCGCCGGGCGCCTGGTGCTGTTCGGCGAGCAGCCCTGGGCGCTGTCTGCCAGGGCACGCCAGCGCTTGCGCGCGCGGATCGGGCTGGTTCATCAGGCGCCGCCCTTGCCGCCTCGCCAGCGGGTGGTGACAGCGGTGCTGGCGGGCCGCCTGGGGCAGTGGGGCACGTTGCAGGGGTTGTTCAACCTGGTGTATCCCACCGATGTGCCAGGCGCACGGCAGGTGTTGGCCGAGCTGGGGCTGGCGGAAAAGCTGTTCGTGCAGTGCGGGCAACTGTCCGGCGGCCAGTTGCAGCGGGTCGGTATCGCCCGAGTGTTATACCAGCGCCCCGAGTTACTGCTGGCTGACGAGCCGGTGTCGGCCATGGACCCGGTGCTGGCTGACCACAGCCTGGCTTTGCTAAACCGCCATGCCCAAGCCAATGGCGTCACCCTGGTGGCCAGCCTGCATGCGGTTGAGCTGGCCTTGGCGCATTGGCGGTGCTGAGCGGGTGTTGTTTATACACCTGCGTTTCTTGGGGGTGGACTACCAGATCTTGTAGTGATTAGCGTATGAACGGGTTGGCTGCAGCCCACCGAATGAACTGTTGCATTATTGTGAAGAGGCAGGTTCATTCGTCGGCTGAGAGGCGGTAATGGCTTACTAACATCGCCGGGATGCAATGTTCTAAGTAGTTGGTTGGATTAGGCGCAATGAATCTAGTGCTAGCGCAAAGCCTTCTATGACGATGTGATTTTGCTTGTTGACAGAGATTCAGGTTGGTCTAGTCTAACGGCCTGTTTTCAACTTTAGTGGTGCTCAAAATGGAATTAGGGCAGCAGTTGGGATGGGATGCGTACTTTTATAGTATCTTTGCGCGAACCATGGATATGCAGGAGTTTACGGCTGTCGCGTTGAGGGCCTTGCGCGAACTACGGTTTGATTTTTTTGCCTACGGCATGTGCAGCGTGACCCCGTTCATGCGGCCCAGGACTTATATGTACGGCAATTACCCCGAGGACTGGGTGCAGCGATATCAGGCGGCTAACTACGCGGTGATCGATCCCACGGTGAAGCACAGCAAAGTCTCGTCGGCCCCCATTCTATGGAGCAATGAGTTGTTCCGGGGATGCGCGGACCTGTGGTCTGAAGCCAAGGATTCACATTTATGCCACGGCCTGGCACAACCCTCGTTCAACGCCCAGGGGAGGGTCGGGGTGTTAAGCCTGGCGCGCAAGAACAACCCCATCAGCCTTCAGGAATTTGAAGCCTTGAAGCC
This sequence comes from Pseudomonas sp. LFS044, assembly GCF_047978245.1. Classification (NCBI taxonomy): domain Bacteria; kingdom Pseudomonadati; phylum Pseudomonadota; class Gammaproteobacteria; order Pseudomonadales; family Pseudomonadaceae; genus Pseudomonas; species Pseudomonas sp. LFS044. The sequence continues at coordinate 45,037 of NZ_JBFPFX010000003.1, read as the reverse complement.
GGTGACCAGAGCCTTTGCCGCCGCGGCCCACGAGAAAATTTCCGAGCTGGAGAGCGACGTGCGTGTCTTCAATACGGGCGTGGCGTTCAGTGGGAGGGAATGTGATGTGCTGCGCTGGACGGCCGACGGCAAGACCTCGGAGGAAATCGGCGTGATCATGGGGGTGTGCACCGATACCGTGAATTACCATCACCGCAACATCCAGCGCAAAATCGGCGCCAGTAACCGCGTGCAGGCAGTGTCTTACGCAGTCGCGATGGGCTATATCTGAGGGGCATTCAAAAAGGACGACTCGGCCCGTATCAAGCTGTCTCTTTCAATAATGTGCCGGACATGAAGGCTGACGGTGCGACCGCGCTGCGATGGTGCTCGCGGTGGGCCGAGAGTTTGATGGCGAGGATTTTCTCATTCTGGTGCACCGTGACCGGGCCCAGCCGTTCGTAGTGGACTCCGTTGATTTTGTAATAGCGCTCCATGGTGCTGTTGACGATCCCGACGATGGCCTCTGCGCCCGCCAGGGCGGCCGTCTTGAGGCTTCTCCAGAACAACGGCATCGCCAATTGCGGTTCGCAGGTGGTGAAGCGAGTCATTTCCCAGACGGCTGGATGCTTGGGCGGCGCCCCGGCGCAGGCATGGCTGAACACCCCTTCAAGCAGGTTGGGGAGCGTGGTGGGAATCAGCCGGGCGCAGCCAACGATGGCGCGGTCTGCATTGAACGCCAGGAGGTAGCGGGCGTGTTCGGTGTCGTATTGATCCCATTCACAACCTGCCTGGCTCGGATGGGCGGGCAGCCGCCATCCGAGTTTCTCGACGAATTGTTCGTGCCGAAAGCGGCCGAGCATGAGTTTCAGCTCATCGTCCATTTCGCTCAGTGTGTGCTCTTCCATGTGCATTGCTGGGGTTCCTTAGGGATGGAGTGCAGTTTTATAGAGGACTTGCACAGGCTTGGCACCTGCAAGATCTGGTAGGGGCTTCGGTGGAATCGAGGTCAAGCCATTCGTTGGGGGTTCCCGCGGGTAATTGGTATTCGTGAGGGGCAGGTGGTGTTCGACTGCCCGGCCGACGCTGTGACAGACCCGATGCTGGACGCTTTGTACGCCAACGAGCAGTTTGCTTCGCAACCGGCGCAAGGGCCGACCCTGGCCGTGCAGATCCCCAGATGTTGAAAGCGCACACCCGCGACCCGGCCGCATTCACGCGGCTGATGCTAACCCTGCTTGCCCTGGCCGTGCTATGGCCTGGGGTACGGTTGAGCGAGCTGAACCCCGGCGTAATGCTGCAGGCGGAAAACCGCCAACAGATTGCCGCTTTCACCAGCGCCTTCTGGCCACCGGCGCATGATGCCGAATTCCTCAAGCTGCTCTACGAGGCCACGCTGCAGACCTTGGCCGTGGCCACTGCCGGCATGGCCTTTGCGTTGCTGTTGGCCATTCCTACAAGCTTGTTGGCCAGCCGCGCTTTGTCGTTGCGAGCCGCCTCGCGCTGTGGCCGTGCCGGTGTGATGTCGCGGCTGCTGCGTATGCCGGTTCGCGGCTTGCTGATCTTCCTGCGCAGCGTGCCGGAAATCGTCTGGGCATTGCTGTTCGTAAGGGCCGTGGGCCTGGGGCCGACCGCTGGGGTGCTGGCCATTGCCATTACCTACAGCGGCATGCTCGGCAAGGTCTATGCGGAAATCTTCGAATCGGTCGACCAACGCCCGGCGCATGCCTTGCTGCAAGCGGGCAGCGGCCGGCTGACGGCATTTTTTTACGGCATCCTGCCAAGCGCATTGGCGGAGGTGGTGTCGTACACCGTGTACCGGTGGGAGTGCGCGATCCGCGCTTCAGTGGTGATGGGGTTCGTCGGGGCCGGCGGCCTCGGGCAGCAGATCGACTTGTCCATGCGCATGTTCGCGGGAGGCGAGGTGGCGAGTATCCTGCTGGCCTTCTTCGGCCTGGTGCTGTTGGCTGACCTGCTCAGCCGCTTTCTGCGGGGGAGGCTGGCATGAACCGAGTGCTCAACTTTCTCGTAGTTGGCGCGATTGTCGCAGCGGTGTTCGCCGCGTTCAGCTATCTGGAACTGGACCTGAAGGCGCTGACAGGTAATGGCGGGCTGGGGCAGATGGGGGCGTATGCAGGGCGTTTTTTGCACCCTGACTTGTCTGCCGAGCACTTGCAGGCAGTGGCGCACGGTGCCCTGGAGACCCTGGCAATGTCGGGCTTGGGCACGTTGCTGGCCATGGCCCTGGGCCTGCTCCTGGCATTGCCTGCAGCGGGGCGATTCGGCTGGCCGCTGCAGTCAGCAGCGCGCCTGCTGCTCAATGCCTTGCGCGCCATCCCGGAGTTGGTCTGGGCTGCCCTGACGGTGCTGGCGGCGGGGCTAGGGCCGAATGCCGGGACGCTTGCGCTGGCATTGCACACGTCTGGGGTGTTGGGGCGGTTGTTCGCCGAAGCGTTGGAGAACGCACCGGCAGAGCCGGCTGCCGCTATCCGCCTGCAGGGCGGCGGGCAGGTCGCTGCGTTCTGTTTCGGCACCTTGCCCAACCTGTGGCCGCAGTTGTTGGCCTACAGCCTGTACCGTTGGGAAAACAACATCCGCATGGCCAGTGTGCTTGGCTTTGTGGGGGCTGGTGGCCTGGGGCAGATGCTCTACACCACGCTGAGCCTGTTCCAGGAGGCGCAGGCCAGCACCGTGATCATTGCGATGCTGGTGCTGGTACTGCTGGTGGATGGGTTCAGTGACCTGATGCGCCAGCGCTATGTGCGGGCATGACAGCGTCTGCCATCAACTCCCCACATTGCGCTTCGCGCTGCATCGACTCCAGGTTGCGCTCGATGGTCTCGCAAATCGTGTCCATCTGGATCTGGTGCTCACTGAAGCGGAACGGGCTCTGCAGGTCGGTGCCGATGCGCTCGATGGCCAGCAGCATGAACCCCACCACGGTCGACGCCAGCGGGGTGAACCAACCCAGCGACTCCACCAGGCCGATCGGTACGATCAGGCAGAACAACGAGATGAACAGCCGCGGAAAATACACGTAAGGGTAGGGCAGTGGCGTGTTGGCGATACGCTCCATGCCGCCCTGGGCATTGGACAGGTCCACCAGCGTCGACTCCAGCCGCGCCAGGCGAATGCTGTCGAGCCGGCCGGCCTTGTATTCTCGCGCCAGCAGGGCCGCGGAGCCGCTGAGGATATCGTTGGCGAAGTTGTTGGACCGGTTGCGCCGCTCGAACTCCCCCGGCGGGATGAATGCCATGAGTTCATCCGGGCATTTTTCGCCCTTCAGGTGCGCTGCCAGGCAGTTCACGTAAGCAATATGGCGGCGCAGCAAGGTGGCTTTGGTCGGGTTCAGCCCGTCAGCCGGGTCGTCGATCAGTGTCAGCGTCTGCCGGGCAAAGCTGCGCGAACTGTTCACCAGCGCGCCCCATAACGTGCGAGCCTCCCACCAACGGTTGTAGGCGCTGCTGTTGCGAAAGCTCACCAGCACCACCAATGCCGAACCCAGCAATGTCAGTGGCATGAGGGGCAGGGTGAATTTGCTGTTGAAGAACAGCATGAAATCGATGGTGACCAGTACATCCCAGATCAGCAGCCAGAACAGCGACCAGCCGATGTAGCCGAAGGTTTTCACCACCAGGCGGTACTTGCGGGCGATGATCTCTTTCACGCGGGGGTACCTCGAAAGGGTGGGCATGAAGGATCGGACGCTGAGGGGCTGGCAAGGTTCTGTGCTGTTCGTCGTAGGGTGTAACTGGAAGTGTGTGATTAGCTCAATGGCACGCGGCTCTTCGCGGGCGTTACCGCGAAGAGCCCTAGGGCAACATCACATGCCAGCAGCGGCATTGCACCCCCTGACCCACCCGGATTCAAGGCTTGGCAACCACCGCCACATAGCCCTTCACCGCAGCAGGCACGGCATTGGGCTTGGTTTTGTGAGCCAGGTACTGGAACCGGCGCCATTCCTTGTCGATTTCACTGAACGACATGAACACGCTGACCCGCGCCTTGTCCGCCAGGTCCGGCCGATTGCGCGCATCGATCCCTTCCTTGGCGATAAACGCGACGTTGATCCCGACCACCCTGCCGTCGTCGGCAAACACCGGGCCACCCGACATGCCCTTGACCATAGGGCCATCGTGCACCGAATAGAACACGCTGCCCGGCGTGCCTTCCAACCGCACCAGCGACTGCAGTGTGTGGCCCTTGCCCTGCACCGGCATCATCAGGCTGTTGAACCCGACCGCCGTCACCGACTCGCCAGGCACGTACTGGCGCCAGAGCGGCACCTGGGTGGCCTTGTGCTTGAAGAACACCACGTCACCAAGGCCCTCGTGGACCACGTTGCGCAGGAAGGGGGTGTGTTTGGCGGTCACGGCGTAGTCTTCGTTCCACTGAATGGCGGTAGCCATCAGCAGCATGGGCAGCGGTGCGCCCGAGGTGACTACGAACGCTTGATCGTAGACGGGGTTTGAAACGTACGACGTTGGCATTCCATTGCACCCACTCAGCAGCATCATTGCCGCCAGACAGGGCACAGTTGTCTTCATGATTTGCACATGGGTTAAAAAATGGGAGCGCAAATATGGCTAAGAGCCATCACGCTGGCAATACTTTCTGCATATATCTGATGAATGACATCTTAGGTAGGGGGCCAGATGATGGCCAATAGATTCCAGGCATGGCTGGAGCGCCCGTGGTCGTTGGGCTGGCGTCAAATTGGCGGGTTATAAAGTGTTTGCAGTGATGGGGCGCCTAGGTTCGGCTCATTGAGCTGCATTGAGCTGCATTGAGCTGCATTGAGCTGCATTGAGCTGCATTGAGCTGCATTGAGGCGCATTGAGCTATATCCGGAGACGCCATGGCATTGCCAAACAGAATTCTGAAAGCACTGCAGGACAACCAGAGTCTCGGATCGCGCGACATCGCCGAGCCCCTCAATGCGAGCTGGCCCACAGTCAAGCATCACTTGAATGTGTTGTTGGAGCAAAGTAGCCGAACCAGGCTTGCTGTCTGTCTCCTAGGAGGCAGGTAACGGAATGGATTAGCGCGGGGCGGCCTTTCTGATGGTTCAGCCCGTGGAGTGCCGACGTCGCGCCCCCACGCCAGCACTGAAATGCCAAGGTGCGTTGACTTCACGGCAATTCAATCACGCTATAGGCGAATTCATTGGGCTTCTTGGCCTTGCCATGCGCGGAGTCTGCGACCTGAACGCGGTCGTCATCATGAACCACCAACACGTGTCTGGCACCCAACGCCACAACACCTTCCGGTTTGTTATCGAACCACAAGGGCGTGCCGTCCTGCCTTAGTACCAGCTGTGCAGTACCGGGCCCGCCCGGCTCAAGTAGTGACATCGGCAACGTCCACAAATAGCCACCAATCCTGTCACCCTGCTCGTAGCTGGTGGTTGCCAGCAGGCGCTCGTTGAAGGGGTCGTATTCCAGGCTGGAAAGGCCCAGTGGTCGGTCGTCGCCCTGTACGCGCGGGGTGAACTGGTAGGCCAATCTGAAATCGCCAGCAATCACCAATTCACCCGCTTGCAAGCGGATTGGGGCTTGCACGATGGTGAACACTGGGTACGCCGTCGTGTAGTCGCGGCCTTGCTGGCGAATACCGAGGAGGAGCGAGCCGTCAGGGCCCATGGCTGCGCCTTCGACCTGGAAGAAGGGCTCGCGCACGATAGTGCTGATCTGCTTGCGCATGGCCGCCACTTCGCCAAGCTGCCTGGCGTCAGCCGGCCTATCCACGGGCCAGTACAGGATCTTGTTGAACGCAGGGTTTTCCGCCCGAGTGAAGGCACTGCTTGCGATCACGTAGTGCGTATCTTCGAGTGTGATTGTCGTCAGGCCTTCAAGCTTCTGTGCCGCTTCGATCAATGGGCCGCGTGCGTATTCGAGGTGGTCGAATTTCAAAGGCAAGCGGGCCAGGCCCTCAGGCGCTTTCAGGCCAATGGAGAAAACCGAGGATGTGTCGTTCCCCTTGATGGGTTTGTCATTGGCAAAAAACAGCTGTTCACCGACTCTGGTAACGGCGGACACCTCACAGTTCACGTCCAGGGCAGCGTGATGCGCCGCGTCGAGGCATTTTCCTGTGTAGTGATGAACGGTGCTGGCGTGAACGGATGACGATCCAGCGGCCAGGGGGCAGGCCAGGGTTGAGAGGGTAGCGGCCAAGGCAAATGGCAGGCTCTTTTTCATGTCGTGGCTCCTTGATCAAGAGGGGAGGAGCCAGGTTAGGGCGGTGGGGGGCAGGAGCGAGTTGGCAATCTTGCCTAGGGGCAGTGGGGCCCTAGCGTCGGGCGAGCGGCCGCTTGGTCATACTGCAGGCACAAAAAAACCGACCATAAGGTCGGTTTTTTCCGGATTTTGGTGCCCCGAGGGAGACTCGAACTCCCACTCCTTTCGAAAACGGATTTTGAATCCGCCGCGTCTACCAATTCCGCCATCAGGGCGTGTGGCGCGCAGTATAGAGAGGTGCTTGAGGTCGGTCAATCGGCTTTCATGGTCAATTTTCACACATTGGGCTAAACTTCCCGGCCCTGCCGAACCCGAACATCATCATGCGCGTCGCCGATTTTTCCTTCGAACTCCCCGATTCCCTGATCGCTCGCCACCCTTTGGCCGAGCGCCATGGCAGCCGTCTGCTGGTCCTCGATGGGCCGAGCGGGGCGCTGGCGCACAAGCGGTTTACCGACCTGCTCGACTACTTGCGCCCCGGCGACCTGATGGTGTTCAACAACACCCGGGTGATCCCGGCGCGGTTGTTTGGCCAGAAAGCCTCCGGTGGCAAGCTGGAAGTGCTGGTCGAGCGCGTGCTCGACAGCCACCGCGTGCTGGCCCATGTGCGTGCCAGCAAGGCGCCCAAGGAAGGCGCGGTGATCCTCATCGACGGCGGTGGCGAGGCCGAAATGGTCGCGCGCCACGAAACGCTGTTCGAACTGCGCTTCACCGAAGAGGTGCTGCCACTGCTTGAACGCGTCGGGCACATGCCGTTGCCGCCGTACATCGACCGCCCGGACGAGGGCGCCGACCGTGAGCGCTACCAGACCGTCTACGCCGAACGCGCTGGCGCCGTGGCCGCGCCAACGGCGGGGCTGCACTTCGACGAAGCGCTGCTGGAACAGATCGCAGCCAAGGGCGTGGAACGCGCCTTCGTTACCCTGCACGTCGGTGCGGGTACCTTCCAGCCGGTGCGGGTCGACAAGATCGAAGACCACCACATGCATAAAGAGTGGCTCGAAGTGAGCCAGGATGTGGTCGATGCCATCGAAGCCTGCCGCGCTCGCGGTGGCCGGGTGATCGCGGTCGGCACCACCAGCGTGCGTTCGCTGGAAAGCGCGGCGCGCGATGGCGTGCTCAAGGCCTTCAGCGGCGACACTGATATCTTCATCTACCCGGGCCGGCCGTTCCACGTGGTCGATGCCCTGGTCACCAACTTCCACCTGCCGGAGTCCACGCTGTTGATGCTGGTCTCGGCGTTCGCCGGTTACCCCGAAACCATGGCTGCCTACGCGGCAGCGGTCGAACACGGTTACCGCTTCTTCAGTTACGGTGATGCCATGTTCATCACCCGCAATCCGGCGCCACGCGGCCCAGAGGATCAAGCATGAGTCGCACCTGTCGTATGTCCTTCGAACTGCTGGCCACCGACGGCAAAGCCCGTCGTGGCCGCCTGACCTTCCCTCGTGGCACGGTCGAGACCCCGGCGTTCATGCCGGTGGGCACCTATGGCACGGTCAAGGGCATGCTGCCGCGTGACATCGAGGCCACCGGTGCCGAGATCATCCTTGGCAACACCTTCCACCTGTGGCTGCGCCCAGGTACCGAAGTGGTCAAGAAGCACAACGGCCTGCACGATTTCATGCAATGGAAAGGCCCTATCCTCACCGATTCCGGTGGTTTCCAGGTGTTCAGCCTGGGCGCCATGCGCAAAATCAAGGAGGAGGGCGTGACCTTCGCCTCGCCGGTCGACGGCTCCAAGGTGTTCATGGGCCCGGAAGAGTCCATGCAGGTGCAGCGCGACCTGGGTTCGGACATCGTGATGATCTTCGACGAGTGCACCCCGTACCCGGCCGAGCACGATGTAGCGCGCACCTCCATGGAGCTGTCGCTGCGCTGGGCCCAGCGTTCCAAGAACGCCCACGCTGACAACACGGCGGCGCTGTTCGGTATCGTGCAGGGTGGGATGTACGAAGACTTGCGCAAGCGCTCGCTGGAAGCACTGGTCAACATCGACTTCGACGGCCTGGCCATCGGCGGCCTGTCGGTGGGCGAGCCCAAGCACGAAATGATCAAGGTGCTGGATTACCTGCCAGCGCTGATGCCTGCTGACAAACCTCGTTACCTTATGGGGGTAGGCAAACCGGAAGATCTCGTTGAGGGTGTGCGCCGCGGCGTTGACATGTTCGACTGCGTGATGCCGACGCGTAACGCGCGCAACGGCCATCTGTTCGTCGATACAGGCGTGATCAAGATCCGCAATGCGTTCCATCGCCACGATGATTCGCCGCTGGATCCGACCTGTGACTGCTACACCTGCAGCAACTTCTCCCGCGCCTATCTGCATCACCTGGACAAGTGCGGCGAAATGCTGAGCAGCATGCTGAATACCATCCACAACTTGCGCCATTACCAGCGCTTGATGGCCGGTTTACGCGAGGCTATTCAACAGGGTAAATTGGCCGCCTTTGTCGACGCCTTCTATGCCAAGCGCGGGCTGCCTGTGCCGCCTTTGGACTGACTGTTCGCACCAAACTAATTAAAACTTAAGCAACTGGAGTGCCCAATGAGCTTCTTGATCCCCGCCGCCTACGCGGACGCTGCAGCACCCGCCGCTGGCCCAGCCGGCACCGGCTTCGAGTGGATTTTCCTGGTCGGTTTCCTGGTTATCTTCTACTTGATGATCTGGCGCCCGCAGGCTAAACGCGCCAAAGAGCAGAAAAACCTGCTGGGCAACTTGCAGAAAGGTGACGAAGTTGTCACCAACGGCGGCATCGCTGGCAAGATCGTCAAGGTTTCCGACGATTTCGTGGTCCTGGAAGTGTCCGACACCGTCGAGCTGAAGTTCCAGAAGGGCGCGATTGCCGCGACCCTGCCAAAAGGTACGCTCAAGGCTATCTGAGTTACCGGTTTATTTTTCCAGTCGGGGCGCGCAACGCGCCCCGCGTCTTGAACGGGCGGCGTGATGCTGAACAAATACCCTCTGTGGAAATACGCACTGATCGTGCTGGTACTGGCGATCGGTTTTATTTATTCCGCTCCCAACCTTTACCCGGATGACCCGGCGGTGCAGATCAGCGGTGCCAGCTCGGCGCTGCAGGTGAACCAGGCCGACCTCGATCGCGTCAGCAAGGCGCTGACCGAAGCCGGTATCACCGTCAAAGGCGCGAGCCTGGGTGAGAAGGGCAGCGGGCTGGTGCGTCTGACCAACCAGGAAGACCAACTGCCAGCCAAGGATGTAGTGCGCAAGGCACTGGGCGATGATTACGTCGTGGCCCTGAACCTGGCCCAGACTACTCCGCAATGGTTGCGTAATGTGGGCGCAAGCCCGATGAAGCTGGGCCTGGACCTGTCCGGTGGTGTGCACTTCCTGCTGGAAGTGGACATGGACAAGGCCATGAGCGCCCGCATGAAAGTCTACGAAGGCGAGGTCAAGACCTTGCTGCGCAAAGAGCGCGTCCGCTACCGCAGCCTGCCTCAGCAGGATGGCGGCATCATGCTGGGCTTCGCCGACGATGCTACCCGCGAACAGGCGCGTGCCCTGATCCGCAAGAATTTCAGTGATTTCGACCTGACCACCACCGAGCGCAACGACCTCGCCGTGCTGCGTCTGGCGCTGACTCAGGCGAAAGTCGCCGAGATCCGCGAATACTCGATCAAGCAGAACCTCACCACCGTGCGCAACCGCGTCAACGAGCTGGGCGTGGCCGAGCCGCTGGTACAGCGCCAGGGCGCCAACCGCATCGTGGTCGAACTGCCAGGCGTGCAGGACACTGCCGAAGCCAAGCGTATTCTCGGCAAGACCGCCAACCTCGAGTTCCGCTTCGGCGCCGAGCCAGGTGCGTCCAAAGCCACCACCGAGGTCTTCGAGTTCCGTGAGGGCGGCCGTTCCGCACCGGTCGAGCGCGGCCTGATCATCACCGGTGACCAGGTTACCGACGCCCAGGCCAGCTTCGACGAGCACGGTCGCCCGCAGGTGAACATTCGCCTCGACGGCCACGGTGGCGAGCTGATGAGCCGCGCAACGCGCAGCAATGTCGGGCGCAGCATGGCGGTGATCTTCATCGAGCAGAAGCCGGTCACCCGCTACGTCAAGCAGACCGTCGACGGCGTCGAGAAGGAAGTTGCCGTACAGAGCTTCCAGGAAGAGAAGAAGATCATCAGCCTGGCGACCATCCAGTCGCCGCTGGGCAGCCAGTTCCGCATCACCGGCCTCAACGGCCAGGGCGAATCGTCCGAGCTGGCCCTGCTGCTGCGTGCCGGTGGTCTGGCTGCGCCGATGTACTTCGCTGAGGAACGTACCATTGGCCCGAGCCTGGGTGCCGACAACATCACCAAGGGTATCGATGCATCGCTGTGGGGCATGCTGTTCGTCTCGCTGTTCATCATCGCCATCTACCGCGGGTTTGGCGTGATCGCCACCATCGCGCTGACTGGCAACATGATCCTGCTGCTGGCCCTGATGTCGCTGCTGGGCGCGACCCTGACCCTGCCGGGTATCGCCGGTATCGTGCTGACCATGGGTATGGCGGTCGACGCCAACGTGCTGATCTTCTCGCGGATTCGCGAAGAGCTGAAAAACGGCATGTCGGTGCAGCGCGCCATCCACGAAGGTTTCAGCCGTGCCTACACCGCGATCATCGACGCCAACCTGACTAGCCTGCTGGTCGGCGGTATCCTGTTCGCCATGGGTACCGGCCCGGTCAAGGGCTTCGCGGTTACCATGTCCCTCGGGATTTTCACCTCGATGTTCACCGCCGTCATGGTGACCCGCGCAATGGTCAACCTGACCTGCGGCGGGCGTGACATCAAGAAGCTGTGGGTTTGAGGGAATAACCATGAAAACCATCAACTTCATGGGCGTGCGCAACGTTGCGTTCGCCATCACCGTCCTGTTGACCGTACTGGCGTTGTTCAGCTGGTGGCAAAAGGGCCTGAACTTCGGCCTGGACTTCACCGGCGGTACGCTCATCGAGCTGACCTACGAGCGCCCGGCGGATCTCAAGGCGGTGCGCGCCGAGCTGGTCGAGTCGGGCTTCCACGAGGCCATCGTGCAGAGCTTCGGTGCGACCACCGACCTGCTGGTGCGCATGCCGGGCGATGACCCGCAACTGGGTAGCAAGGTTGCTGCTGCCCTGCAGCAGGCAGGCGGTGACAACCCGGCCACACTCAAGCGCGTCGAGTTCGTCGGCCCGCAGGTGGGTGAGGAGCTGCGCGACCAGGGTGGCCTGGGCATGCTCCTCGCGCTGGGTGGCGTGTTGCTTTACCTGGCCTTCCGCTTCCAGTGGAAATTCGCCGTGGGTGCGATCATTTCGCTAGTGCACGACGTGGTCGTGACCATGGGGATCCTGTCGTTCTTCCAGATCACCTTCGACCTGACCGTGCTGGCGGCGGTATTGGCGATCATCGGTTACTCGCTCAACGACACCATCGTCGTGTTCGACCGGGTGCGTGAGAACTTCCGTGTAATGCGCAAGGCATCGCTGATCGAGAACATCAACGTCTCGACCACCCAGACCCTGCTGCGCACCATCGCCACCTCGGTATCTACCCTTCTGGCCATCGCCGCGCTGCTGTTCTTCGGTGGCGACAACCTGTTCGGCTTCTCGCTGGCGTTGTTCATCGGCGTCATGGCCGGTACCTACTCGTCGATCTACATCGCCAACGTGGTGCTGATCTGGCTGAACCTGAACAGCGAAGACCTGATTCCACCGGTCAAGGCTGAGGGTGTGGACGACCGTCCGTAAGGGTTATGCCCTGCGCCGTTTGGCGCACGAAAGCCGCGAGTGTTGAACTCGCGGCTTTTTTTTTGCTCCAAGGCTGGGAGAAGCGCGGGTTGATACCCGCCGGTACGATCAGGAGGTTCACGTGAATAAATCAATGCTGGTGGGTGCGGTGCTGGGTGCTGTCGGTGTTACTGCCGGAGGTGCTGTGGCGACCTACAGCTTGGTGAACAAAGGCCCTGAGGTCGCCCAGGTGACTGACGTGCAGCCGATCAAGCAGCAGGTGAAAACCCCGCGTGAAGTGTGCAAGGACGTGGCTGTAACACGTCAGGCGCCGGTCAAGGACCAGCACCAGATCGCCGGTACCGTGGTCGGTGCCCTGGCGGGTGGCTTGCTGGGTAACCAGATTGGTGGCGGCACTGGCAAGAAGATTGCCACCGTGGCCGGTGCAGTCGGCGGTGGTTATGCCGGCAACAAGGTGCAGGAAGGCATGCAGCAGCGTGATACCTATACCACCACGCAAACCCGTTGCAACACGGTCAATGACATCAGTGAGAAGGTCGTTGGGTACAACGTGACCTATTCCATTGGTGATCAGGTGGGCAAGGTGAAGATGGATCGCGAGCCTGGCTCGACCATTCCGCTGGACAAGAATGGCAAGTTGATCCTCAGCGAAGCTGGCCAGTGATGTGTGTAGTTTGAACTGGCCTCTTCGCGGGGCAGGCCCGCTCCCACCAGGTCTGCAGCAATGCAAAGCCTGTGGGAGCGGGCTTGCCCCGCGAAGAGGCCGTTCCAGGCGCTACAAATGGCAGGCAAAAAAAAGCATCCTCGACGGATGCTTTTTTTATGCACTAGGCGCTTAGCGCTTCATGCTTTCTGGCAGGTGCGGCTGGATGGCAGTCAGCACGGCCTTGAAGCACTTGATGTTGCCGGCGACGATGTGGCCCTTGTCGAGGAAGTCGTGGCCACCGTTGAAGTCGCTCACCAGGCCACCTGCTTCCTGGATCAGCAGCACACCGGCTGCCATGTCCCACTCGGACAGGCCCGACTCCCAGAAGGCGTCGAAACGGCCGGCGGCCACGTAGGCCAGGTCCAGGCTGGCGGAGCCGGCGCGGCGGATGCCGGCAGTCTGGCCAGTCAGGGCGCGGAACATGCCCAGGTAGTTGTCCAGGTCGGCCATCTGGCTGTCACGGAACGGGAAGCCGGTGCCCAGCAGGGCGCCGTCGAGGCTGGTGCGCGAGCTGACGCGCAGGCGACGGCCATTGAGCTGGGCGCCACGGCCACGGCTGGCGGTGAATTCTTCCTGGCGTACTGGGTCGAGAACGACGGCGTGTTCAAGGCGGCCACGGTATTTGCAGGCAATGCTGACGGCGAAGTGCGGGATGCCGCGCAGGAAGTTGGTGGTACCGTCCAGCGGGTCGATGATCCACAGGTAGTCCTTGCCTTCTTCGCCGGTGCCCGCGTGCATGCCCGTCTCTTCACCCTGAATGGAGTGGTTCGGGTAGGCCTTGCGCAGTGCGTCGACGATCTTCTGCTCGGCGGCGCGATCAACCTCGGAAACGTAGTCCTTAGCCTCTTTCTCGTCCACCTTGATGCTATCCAGGCGTTCGATGGAGCGGAAAATCAGTTCACTGGCGCTGCGAGCGGCGCGCAGGGCGATATTCAGCATAGGCTGCATGGGCGGGTCACCTGGAGATGTTAAAGAAGAAAGCCGATCATTCTAGCAGAAAATTTTGGCGGAAGAAGTGTCACATTTGCTTTCATAGCGTTACGCTGGTCGGTTCTGTAAGATCGAAACCTCTAAAACCCGCATCTGTGAGCACAACACCTTGCTGCAAAATATTCGTGTTGTTCTGGTCAATACCAGCCACCCCGGCAACATCGGCGGCGCTGCGCGTGCCATGAAAAACATGGGCTTGTCGCGCCTGGTGCTGGTGCAGCCCAAGGAATTCCCGGCCGCCGAGGCCAGTGCGCGCGCCTCGGGCGCCGATGATGTGCTGGCCAGTGCCCAGGTGGTCGACAGCCTCGAGCAGGCGCTGGTCGGATGCAGCCTGGTGATGGGCACCAGCGCCCGTGAGCGCAGCATCCCCTGGCCCTTGATCGACCCCCGTGAATGTGGGGCCAAGGCCGTGGCGCATGCCGTCGGCGGTGAAGAAATCGCCCTGGTGTTCGGGCGCGAGCACGCCGGCCTGACCAACGAAGAGCTGCAGCGATGTCACTTCCACGTGCACATTCCCTCGAACCCCGGCTTCAGTTCGCTGAACCTGGCTGCCGCCGTCCAGGTGCTCTCTTACGAGGTGCGCATGGCCTGGCTGGCTGCTGAAGGTTCGGCGCCGCAAGACGAGAAGGTCGACGCCAGCGAGCTGGCGACCATGGACGAAATGGAGCTGTTCTACGAACACCTGGAGAAAACCCTGGTGGACATCGGCTTCCTTGACCCCGAGAAACCCAAGCACCTCATGGCGCGCCTGCGCCGGCTGTATGGGCGAAGCTCGGTAGAGCGTCCGGAAATGAGCATTTTGCGCGGCATCCTCACCGAGACCCAGAAGGTCGCACGGGGCGAGCCGCATAAAAGGAAGGGCTGACAGATGTTCGAACGTCTGCGTGAAGATATCCAGAGTGTTTTTCATCGCGACCCAGCGGCGCGCAACGCCTTCGAGGTATTGACCTGCTACCCGGGCATGCACGCCATCTGGCTGCACCGCCTTGGTAATGCGCTGTGGAGGCGCGACTTCAAGTGGCTGGCCCGGCTGGTGTCGAACTTCGGCCGCTGGATGACCGGGATCGAGATCCACCCCGGCGCAACTATCGGCCGCCGCTTTTTCATTGACCACGGCATGGGCATCGTGATCGGCGAAACCGCCGAAATCGGTGACGACGTTACCCTGTACCAGGGTGTGACCCTGGGTGGCACCAGCTGGAACAAGGGCAAGCGTCACCCGACCTTGGAAAACGGCGTGGTGGTAGGGGCGGGCGCCAAGGTGCTCGGCCCGTTCACCGTCGGCGCCGGGGCCAAGATCGGCTCCAACGCGGTGGTCACCAAGGCAGTGCCAGCGGGTGCGACTGCAGTGGGTATCCCGGGGCGGATCATCGTCAAGAGCGAAGACAGCGAGCTTGAGGCCAGGCGCAAAGCCATGGCCGAGAAGATCGGTTTCGATGCCTATGGCGTCAGTGGCGACATGCCTGACCCGGTGGCGCGGGCCATCGGCCAGATGCTCGACCATCTGCAGGCAGTGGACGAGCGCCTGGAAGGCATGTGCGGCGCGCTGACCAAGATGGGCAGCGACTACTGCGCCAAGGAACTGCCGGCCCTGCCGGACGATGATTTCAGCGAGGCCGCGCAGGCGCCACAGCGCGACGCTCAGTCGCATTGATTGCGCCGTAGTAAAGGCATCCTGACATAAGGGGCGTGTGCTCACGCCCCTTAGCTGCTACAATCGCGCCCGCCTTCCAGCTGCCAAACCCGACTAAAGCAGTAGGTCTAATAGTTGACTTAAATGCTCGGGAATCGCATACTCGCTCACATCCTGTAACTCCCGTGGTACCCAATAGCCATGCGACTGACTACCAAAGGCCGATACGCCGTGACAGCCATGCTTGACCTGGCGTTGCACGCGCAGCATGGGCCGGTGTCTTTGGCCGATATTTCCGAGCGCCAGGGCATTTCCCTCTCTTATCTGGAGCAGCTGTTCGCCAAGCTGCGCCGCAGCAGTCTGGTCTCCAGCGTGCGCGGTCCGGGTGGTGGCTACCAGCTGTCGCGCGGCATGGAAACCATCCAGGTAGCCCAGGTCATCGACGCGGTCAACGAATCGGTTGATGCCACCCGTTGCCAGGGGCTTGGGGACTGCCATGCCGGTGATACCTGCCTGACCCACCACCTGTGGTGCGACCTCAGCCAGCAGATCCACGAATTTCTCAGCGGCATCAGCCTGGCCGACCTCGTCATGCGCCGTGAAGTGCAGGAAGTCGCCCAGCGCCAGGACCTGCGTCGTGTCGCAGGCCGTTCTGCCCAGCTGGACAAGATTGAGACGTCCGCCGTCGACTGACCGTTAACAGTGACGACGAGCGACGCCACCGCCTGATAGGAGATACTCAATGAAGTTGCCGATCTACCTCGATTACTCCGCGACCACGCCGGTCGATCCCCGTGTCGCCCAGAAAATGGCCGACTGCCTGCTGGTCGACGGTAACTTCGGTAACCCGGCCTCGCGCTCCCACGTGTTCGGCTGGAAAGCCGAAGAAGCGGTCGAGAACGGTCGCCGTCAGGTCGCCGAGCTGATCAACGCCGATCCGCGCGAGATCGTCTGGACCAGCGGTGCCACCGAGTCCGACAACCTCGCACTGAAAGGCGTGGCGCACTTCTATCAGACCAAGGGCAAGCACATCATCACCTCCAAGATCGAGCACAAGGCGGTCCTGGACACCGCTCGCCAGCTCGAGCGCGAAGGTTTCGAAGTGACCTACCTCGAGCCAGGCGCAGACGGCATCGTCACCCCGGCTCAGGTCGAGGCAGCATTGCGCGATGACACCATTCTGGTCTCGCTGATGCATGTCAACAACGAAGTCGGCTCGATCAACGACATCGCCGCCATCGGTGAACTGACCCGTTCGCGCGGCGTGCTGTTCCATGTTGACGCCGCCCAGTCGGCCGGCAAGGTCGAAATCGACCTGCAAAAGCTCAAGGTCGACCTGATGTCGTTCTCGGCGCACAAAGTCTACGGCCCGAAAGGTATCGGCGCGCTGTACGTCAGCCGCAAGCCGCGTGTGCGTCTGGAAGCCATCATCCACGGCGGTGGTCATGAGCGCGGCATGCGTTCGGGCACCCTGCCGACCCACCAGATCGTTGGCATGGGCGAAGCCTTCGCCATTGCCAAGCAGGAAATGGCCGCCGAAAACGTGCGCATCAAGGCCTTGAGCGACCGCTTCTTCAAGCAGGTCTCGGACCTCGAAGAGCTGTACGTCAACGGCAGCAGCACCGCTCGCGTGCCACACAACCTGAACCTGAGCTTCAACTACGTCGAAGGCGAGTCGCTGCTGATGTCGCTGAAAGACATCGCCGTATCGTCCGGTTCGGCCTGCACCTCCGCTTCGCTCGAGCCGTCGTATGTACTGCGCGCTCTGGGCCGTAACGACGAGCTGGCGCACAGCTCGATCCGCTTCTCCTTCGGCCGCTTCACCAGCGAAGAAGAAGTCGACTACGCCGCGCAGAAAGTCTGCGAGGCCGTTAACAAACTGCGTGAGCTGTCGCCGCTGTGGGACATGTACAAAGACGGCGTTGACATCTCCAAGATCGAGTGGGCCGCCCACTAAGCAGTCGCCGGCAAGAGCGGCTCCCTGATGAGGAAGGAATTGCACCATGGCATACAGTGAAAAGGTCATCGACCACTACGAAAACCCACGCAACGTCGGCAAGATGAATGCCGAGGACCCGGATGTCGGTACCGGCATGGTCGGCGCCCCAGCGTGCGGTGACGTGATGCGTCTGCAGATCAAGGTCAACGAGCAAGGCGTCATCGAAGACGCCAAGTTCAAGACTTACGGCTGCGGTTCGGCCATCGCTTCCAGCTCCCTCGCCACCGAGTGGATGAAGGGCAAGACCCTGGACGAAGCCGAAACCATCAAGAACACCCAGCTGGCGGAAGAACTGGCGTTGCCGCCAGTGAAGATCCACTGCTCGGTACTCGCAGAAGATGCCATCAAGGCAGCTGTTCGCGATTACAAGCAGAAAAAAGGCTTGATCTAAGTCGCCTGCAAGGTAAGACGTAAGGAGTTCCGATGGCTATCAGCATGACAGAAGCCGCCGCCAACCACGTGCGGCGTTCCCTGGAAGGGCGCGGCAAGGGTGAAGGCATTCGCCTGGCCGTACGCACCACCGGCTGCTCGGGCCTGGCCTACGTGCTGGAGTTCGTCGACGAAGTGGCGGGCGAAGACCAGGTGTTCGAGAACCACGGCGTGAAGGTCATCATCGACCCCAAGAGCCTGGTGTATCTCGATGGCACCGAGCTCGACTTCGTCAAGGAAGGGTTGAACGAAGGCTTCAAGTTCAACAACCCCAACGTGCGCGGTGAGTGTGGCTGCGGCGAAAGCTTCAACGTTTGAGGCTGGCCGTGGGTACTCCTTGTCATTACGCCCTGTTTGATCTCCAGCCGTGCTTCCGGCTGGACCTCGACAAACTGGCCACTCGTTACCGCGAGCTGGCCCGCGAGGTCCATCCTGACCGCTTTGCTGACGCTTCCGAGCGTGAGCAGCGGGTAGCGCTGGAGAAGTCCGCGGCCCTCAACGATGCCTACCAGACGCTGCGCAGCGCGCCGCGCCGTGCCCGCTATCTGCTGGCCATCGGTGGCCACGAAGTGCCTCAGGAAGTCACGGTCCACGACCCTGATTTCCTTCTGCAGCAGATGCAGTGGCGCGAAGAGCTCGAAGAGCTGCAGGACGAAGCCAACCTCGATGGTGTTGCCGTGTTCAAGAAGCGCCTCAAAGGTGCCCAGGACACGCTGAACGAGGATTTCGCCGCCTGCTGGGATGTGCCTGCCGAGCGCGACAAGGCCGAACGCCTGATGCGCCGCATGCAGTTCCTCGACAAGCTCGCCCAAGAAGTGCGCCAACTGGAAGAGCGCCTCGACGATTAACCCGGCGTTTCCCGTGATGACGCCTAAGGTATTCAGATAAGCATGGCCCTACTGCAGATCGCCGAACCCGGTCAAAGCCCTCAGCCGCACCAGCGCCGCCTGGCGGTGGGTATCGACCTGGGTACCACCAATTCTCTGGTCGCTGCCGTGCGCAGCGGTCGCAGCGAGCCCCTGCCGGATGTGCAGGGCAACGTCATTCTGCCCTCGGCGGTGCGCTACCTGGCTGGCCACAACGAGGTCGGCCTGGCCGCGCGCGAGGCGGCCGCCAGTGACCCGCTGAACACCATTTTGTCGGTCAAGCGCCTGATGGGGCGCGGCCTGGCTGACGTCAAGCAACTCGGCGAGCAGCTGCCGTACCGCTTCATTGGCGGCGAATCGCACATGCCGTTCATCGATACTGTCCAGGGGCCGAAGAGCCCGGTGGAAGTGTCTGCCGACATTCTCAAGGTGCTGCGCGAGCGCGCCGAAGAAACCCTGGGTGGTGATCTGGTGGGGGCGGTGATCACCGTGCCAGCCTATTTCGATGATGCCCAGCGTCAGGCGACCAAAGATGCGGCCAAGCTGGCCGGCCTGAACGTGCTGCGCCTGCTCAACGAGCCGACTGCCGCTGCCGTTGCCTACGGGCTGGACCAGAATGCCGAAGGCCTGGTGGCCATCTACGACCTGGGTGGCGGTACTTTCGATATTTCGATTCTGCGCCTGACTGCCGGTGTGTTCGAGGTGCTGGCCACCGGTGGCGATACCGCCCTGGGTGGCGATGACTTCGACCACGCCATTGCCGGTTGGATCATCGAACAGGCTGGGCTGTCTTCCGACCTCGACCCGGGTACCCAGCGCCAGTTGTTGCAGG
This sequence comes from Pseudomonas sp. LFS044, assembly GCF_047978245.1. Lineage (NCBI taxonomy): Bacteria > Pseudomonadati > Pseudomonadota > Gammaproteobacteria > Pseudomonadales > Pseudomonadaceae > Pseudomonas > Pseudomonas sp. LFS044. Next base: position 25,638 of record NZ_JBFPFX010000003.1, on the reverse strand, counting down.
CCGCCTGCGCCGCCAAAGAAGCCCTGACCGACGCCGATGCGGTCAGCGTCAGCCACGGTGCCTGGCAGGGCGACCTCAGCCGAGCCGCCTTCGATGCCATGATCGAGCCGCTGATCGCCCGCAGCCTCAAGGCCTGCCGCCGCGCCGTGCGCGACAGCGGTGTCGAGCTGGAGGAGGTAGGTGCGGTGGTCATGGTGGGTGGTTCGACCCGTGTACCGCGTGTGCGTGAGGCGGTCGGCGCGCTGTTCGGCCGCACCCCGCTGACCTCGATCGACCCTGATCAGGTGGTCGCCATCGGTGCCGCCATTCAGGCCGATACTCTGGCTGGCAACCGCCGCGAAGGTGGCGAACTGCTGCTGCTCGACGTCATCCCGCTGTCCCTGGGGCTTGAGACCATGGGTGGGCTGATGGAGAAGGTGATCCCGCGCAATACCACCATTCCGGTGGCGCGTGCCCAGGAATTCACCACCTACAAAGATGGCCAGTCGGCCATGATGATCCATGTGCTGCAGGGCGAGCGTGAACTGATCAGCGACTGCCGCTCGCTGGCGCGCTTCGAGTTGCGCGGCATTCCGGCGATGGTTGCAGGTGCGGCGAAAATCCGCGTGACCTTCCAGGTCGATGCCGACGGCCTGCTGAGTGTCGCGGCCCGCGAACTGGGTTCGGGCGTTGAGGCCAGCATCCAGGTCAAGCCGTCCTACGGCCTGACCGATGGCGAGATTGCGCGCATGCTCAAGGACTCCTTCGAGCACGCCGGCACCGACAAGCAGGCCCGCCAGTTGCGTGAGCATCAGGTCGACGGCGAGCGCCTGCTCGAAGCCGTACAGGGCGCCCTGGACGCCGACGGCGAGCGCCTGCTCAGCAGTGAAGAGCGCGAAGCCATCGAATTCCAGATGCAAGAACTACGTGATTTGCTGACCGGCACCGATGGCCCCGCCATCGAGCAACAGACCAAGCGTCTGTCGCAGGTGACCGATGCATTTGCCGCCCGTCGCCTTGATTCGACGGTCAAAGCCGCACTGGCCGGGCGCAACCTGAATGAGATCGAGGAGTAATCGATGCCGCTGGTGACATTCCTGCCGCATGAGAAGTTCTGCCCTGAGGGGCTGACCGTGGAGGTCGATGCCGGGACCAACATCCTGGAGCTGGCGCACGACCATCACATCGAGATGGAAAGCGCCTGCGGTGGCGTCAAGGCCTGCACCACTTGCCACTGTATTGTTCGCAAAGGTTTCGATTCGCTGGAAGAGGCGGACGAGCTGGAAGAAGACATGCTGGACAAGGCCTGGGGCCTGGAGGCCCAGTCGCGCCTCGGCTGCCAGGTGGTCGTGGGTGATGAAGACCTGACCATCGAGATTCCCAAGTATTCGCTCAACCACGCTGCCGAAGCGCCGCACTGAGGTCAGCCCCATGAGCCTGAAATGGATTGATGTACTTGAGATCGCCATCCAGCTTGCGGAAAGCAAGCCGGAAGTCGATCCTCGTTATGTGAATTTCGTCGATCTGCACCGCTGGGTGCTGGCATTGCCAGAGTTCAGCGACGATCCGTCACGCGGCGGTGAGAAAGTGCTCGAGGCCATCCAGGCGGCCTGGATTGATGAAGCCGACTAAGCGCGACGCTGCAGGTTAGGCAATCCCCTGGAACCCGCGTATAATTCGCGGGTTTAATTTTTCGCAACACTCATATTCTGGAGTTTTCCATGGCTGTTCAACGTACTTTCTCGATCATCAAGCCTGACGCCGTAGCCAAAAACGTCATCGGCAAGATCACCACTCGCTTCGAAGACGCCGGCCTGAAAATCGTTGCTTCGAAAATCAAGCAACTGTCCAAAGCCGAAGCCGAAGGCTTCTACGCTGAGCACAGCGAGCGCGGCTTCTTCGGCGACCTGGTTGCCTTCATGACTTCCGGTCCGGTTGTCGTTCAGGTTCTGGAAGGCGAAAACGCCATCGCTCTGAACCGCGAGCTGATGGGCGCTACCAACCCTAAAGAAGCTGCTGCCGGCACCATCCGTGCTGACTTCGCCGAGTCGATCGACGCCAACGCCGTTCACGGTTCGGACTCCGAAGCTGCTGCTGCTCGCGAAATCGCTTACTTCTTCGCTGCTACCGAGGTAACCACTCGCTAAGCGAAAGCTTACGGGTGAGGGTGAATCCATGACGACATCTACTGGCAAAATCAACCTGTTGGGCCTGACCCAGCCGGAAATGGAACAATTCTTCGACTCGATCGGGGAGAAACGCTTCCGTGCCGGCCAGGTGATGAAATGGATTCACCATTTTGGCGTCGATGATTTCGCCGCCATGACGAACGTCGGCAAGGCCTTGCGCGAAAAGCTCGAGGCTGTTGCCGAAATTCGCCCACCGGAAGTGGTCAGTGAAGACATTTCCGCCGACGGCACCCGCAAGTGGGTGATCCGCGTTGCCTCCGGCAGCTGCGTCGAGACCGTCTACATTCCCACCGACGATCGCGGCACCCTGTGCGTATCGTCGCAAGCCGGCTGCGCCCTGGACTGCAGTTTCTGCTCCACCGGCAAGCAAGGCTTCAACAGCAACCTCACCGCCGCCGAAGTGATTGGCCAGGTGTGGCTTGCGAACAAATCTTTCGGGACCGTCCCGGCCAAAGTCGACCGCGCGATTACCAACGTGGTCATGATGGGCATGGGCGAGCCTCTGCTGAATTTCGACAATGTCATCGCCGCCATGAAGATCATGATGGATGATCTGGGCTATGGCATTTCCAAGCGTCGCGTCACGCTGTCCACCTCGGGCGTGGTGCCGATGATCGACGAACTGGCCAAGCACATCGATGTGTCGCTGGCCCTGTCGCTGCACGCGCCAAACGACGAACTGCGCAACCAGTTGGTACCGATCAACAAGAAGTACCCGCTGAAGGTGCTGCTGGAATCGTGCATGGGCTACATGGCCACCCTGGGTGGCAAGCGCGTGCTGACGGTCGAGTACACCCTGCTCAAGGACGTCAACGACCAGCCCGAACACGCCGCGCAGATGATCGAGCTGCTGCGCGATGTGCCGTGCAAGATCAACCTGATCCCGTTCAACCCGTTCCCGCACTCCGGTTACGAGCGCCCTAGCAACAATGCTATCCGCCGCTTCCAGGACATGCTGCACCACGGCGGCTTCAACGTGACCACGCGCACCACCCGCGGCGAAGACATCGACGCCGCCTGTGGTCAGCTGGTCGGTCAGGTCAATGATCGCACCCGCCGCAGCGAGCGCTACATCGCCGTACGCCAGTTGTCTGCCGACGCCGAGCTGCAAGACAGCGCTGTGCGCCACTGAGCCAGGGCCTGTCATGAGCCTGCGCGCCGCGCTGTCGATCTTCGCACTGTCGCTGCTGGCCGGATGCGTAGCGGGCGGCGCGAACGACCCTCTGGCCAGTCGCCAGGGGCGAGTGGAGGCCGGGCGCGCCTATGTGCAGCTGGGGCTTGGCTATTTGCAACAAGGTTTGACCGAGCAGGCGAAGGCCCCGCTGGGCCAGGCACTGGCGCTGGACGCCCGTGATGCCGACGCCCACTCCGCCCTGGCCGTGGTGTTCCAGGCCGAAGGCGAGCCGGCACTGGCCGAGACTCACTTCAAAAAAGCGCTGTCGGCACGCCCCAACGACACGCGAATTCGCAACAACTACGGCAGTTTCCTATATGCTCAGCAGCGTTTTGCCGAAGCCGAGCAGATGTTTCGTCTGGCCAGCGCCGATACCCTGTATCCTGAACGTTCGCGGGTGTACGAGAACCTTGGCCTGACGGCCCTGCAGCTCGACAACCGTGACCAGGCACACACGTATCTGACCAAGGCCCTGCAACTCAATCAGCGGCAACCCAGGGCGTTGCTGGAAATGGCTGAGTTGTCCTACGAAAACAGGCATTATGTGCCGGCCCGGGACTACTACGATCGTTTCAGCCAGGTGAGCGATCACAGTGCCCGCAGCCTCCTGCTGGGCAGCCGTCTTGCCCGGGTGTTCGACGAGCAGGGCACACTGGCCGACCTGGGCCAGCAATTACAACGACTTTATCCCGGTACGCCGGAATATCAGCAATACCTGTCGGAGCAACGATGAAAGCCGCGCATCCCGAAGTAGCAGCAGCGACTGGCCAGAACCCCGGCGAGCTGTTGCGCCAGGCCCGCGAAAAACGGGAGTGGTCGCAAGCCGAGGTCGCCCGTAAGCTGAACCTCACCGTAAGTTCGCTGAACCACGTGGAATCCGGCGCCTTCGACAAGCTGCCAGGGCATACCTTCGCCCGTGGTTATATCCGCGCCTACGCCAAACTCATGGACCTCGACCAGGCGCCACTGGTCGAGGCCTTCGACCAGTACACCGGCACGCATGCCAAGGGCAGTGAAGTGCATTCGCTGGGCCGCATCGAAGAGCCGGTGCGCCTGTCGCACAACATCCTGCGCGGTGTGAGCCTGTTGCTGCTGGTCGCCGTGGTCGGTGGCAGCTTCATCTGGTGGCAGGACCAGGGCAGCCTGCCCGGCAAGGACCTGGCCAAGATCGCCCTGGAACATGTCGAAGTCGAAAGCGCCGACGGTACCACCCAGATTCACCCGCTGGACGAGCCTGAAGACCAGGCCGTGAGCGTAGGCCAGCAGGGCGAGAGCGCGCCGCTGCCGCTGGAGCAGGCCCCTGCCGAGCCCGTTGCCGGCGCCGGCAGCGAGGCCGCCCCGGCTGCCGCACCGTCTGCGCCTGTACAGCAAGCACCTGCACAAACCGCAGCACCGGCTGCAGCACCCGTTGCACCTGCCGCCCCTGTAGCCCAGGCCGCCCCTGTGGCACCTGCCGCCAGCGTGCCGGCGGTCGCCGCCGCCGAGCCTGCCGCCGTACCGGCAGGCAGTGCCAAGGTCGCGATCCAGTTCGTCGCCGATTGCTGGACCCAGGTCTCCGACGGCAACGGCAAGGTGCTGTTCAGCGCCATCAAGCGCAAGGGGGACAGCCTGGAACTGACCGGCAAGCCGCCGTTCGCGGTGCGCCTGGGCTTTGCCCGCGGCGCCCAGGTCAGCTACAACGGCCAGCCCGTCGATGTTGCCCCGTTCACCAGTGGCGAGACTGCTCGCCTGAAGTTGGGACAGTAAGTCATGCACGGCGAATCTCCGATCAAACGTCGCGAATCCCGCAAAATCTGGGTCGGCAATGTACCGGTGGGTGGGGATGCGCCCATCGCTGTACAGAGCATGACCAACACCGACACCAACGATGTCGCCGCCACCGTAGGGCAGATCCAGCGCCTGGTCGATGCCGGCGTCGACATCGTTCGCGTCTCGGTACCGGACATGGACGCTGCCGAGGCCTTCGGCAAGATCAAGCAACTGGTCAGCGTGCCGCTGGTCGCCGACATCCACTTCGACTACAAGATCGCACTGCGCGTGGCCGAACTGGGCGTTGATTGCCTGCGGATCAACCCGGGCAACATCGGCCGTGAAGACCGGGTGCGCGCCGTGGTCGATGCCGCGCGCGACCGGGGCATTCCGATCCGTATCGGTGTCAACGCGGGCTCGCTGGAAAAGGACCTGCAGAAGAAGTACGGTGAGCCTACCCCGGCTGCGTTGGTGGAGTCGGCCCTGCGCCACGTCGAGCACCTCGACCGTCTGGACTTCCAGGACTTCAAGGTCAGCGTCAAGGCCTCCGACGTGTTCATGGCCGTCGAAGCCTACCGCTTGCTGGCCAAGCAGATCATCCAGCCGCTGCACCTGGGCATCACCGAAGCCGGTGGCCTGCGCTCGGGGACGGTGAAATCCGCCGTCGGCCTCGGTATGCTGCTGGCCGAAGGCATCGGCGATACCATTCGTATCTCGCTGGCTGCCGACCCGGTTGAAGAGGTGAAGGTCGGCTACGACATCCTCAAGTCGCTGCACCTGCGTTCGCGTGGCATCAATTTCATCGCCTGCCCGAGCTGCTCGCGGCAGAACTTCGATGTGGTCAAGACCATGAACGAGCTGGAAGGGCGCCTGGAAGACCTGCTGGTACCGCTGGACGTGGCGGTGATCGGTTGCGTGGTCAACGGCCCTGGCGAAGCCAAGGAAGCCCACGTGGGGCTTACCGGCGGTACGCCGAACCTGATCTACATCGACGGCAAGCCGGCGCAGAAGCTGACCAATGACAACCTGGTCGATGAGCTGGAAAAGCTCATCCGCCAGAAAGCGGCCGAAAAGGTCGAAGCCGACGCGGCGCTGATCGCCCGCGGCTGACACACAGATTCGTAAGGACTTTTCGTGAGCAAATCGCTGCAAGCCATCCGTGGCATGAACGACATCCTGCCAGAGCAGTCGCCGCTGTGGCGCTACTTCGAGAGCACCGTTGCCGGCCTGCTGGACACCTATGGGTACAGCCAGATCCGCACGCCGATCGTCGAGTTCACCGAGCTGTTCAAGCGCTCCATCGGTGAAGTCACCGATATCGTCGAAAAAGAGATGTACACCTTCGAGGACCGCAACGGCGATTCGCTGACCTTGCGCCCTGAAGGCACCGCCGCCTGCGTGCGTGCCGTGCTGGAACATGGCATCACCGGCAACGGCCAGGTGCAGAAGCTGTGGTACATCGGCCAGATGTTCCGCCACGAGCGCCCGCAAAAAGGCCGCTACCGCCAGTTCCATCAGATCGGCGTGGAAGTGTTCAACCTGGACGGCCCGGACATCGATGCCGAACTGATCATGCTGACCTGGCGCCTGTGGGGCCTGCTGGGCATCCAGGACGCGGTCAAGCTCGAGCTGAACAGCCTGGGCACCAGCGAAGCCCGTGCCCGCTACCGTGACGCGCTGGTCGAGTTTCTCTCGGCGCGCCTGGAGCAGCTCGACGAAGACAGCCAGCGCCGCCTCAAGAGCAACCCGCTGCGCATCCTCGACAGCAAGGACCAGGGCACCCAGGCGGTGCTGGTTGGCGCGCCGAAGCTGGAAGACTACCTCGACGACGATTCCCGCGTGCACTTCGAGGGCCTCAAGGCCCGCCTCGACGCCGCCGGTATCCCGTTCGTGATCAACATCAAGCTGGTGCGTGGCCTGGACTACTACAGCAAGACCGTGTTCGAGTGGGTAACCGACAAGCTCGGCGCCCAGGGCACTGTCTGCGCCGGTGGCCGCTACGACGGCCTGGTCGAGCAGATGGGCGGCAAGCCGACCCCGGGTGTTGGCTTCGCCATGGGTATCGAGCGCCTGATTCTGCTGCTGGAAACCCTCGGCAAGGTGCCGGAGTCCATCAACCGCCAGATCGACGTCTACCTGTGCGCCTTCGGCGAGCAGGCCGAACTGGCCGGCCTGCGCCTGTCCGAACGCCTGCGTGATCACCTGCCTGGCCTGCGCCTGGCGGTCAACGCCGGCGGCGGCAGCTTCAAGAGCCAGTTCAAGAAAGCCGACAAGAGCGGCGCGCTGTTCGCGCTGATTCTGGGCGACGACGAACTGGCCAAGCAAGAGATCGGCCTGAAGCCCCTGCGTGGTCAGGGCGAACAACAGAACATTGCCTGGGATGCTCTGGCTGAGCACCTGGAAACCGCGATCGCTCAGGCGTAACGCGGTTCAACAAGCGAATAGGCGAAAAGGAGTATTGGGGTGTCGAGTACTGATGATGATGACCTGGCAGGGGTCAAGGACTGGTGGAACCGCAACGGCAAGCCGCTGCTGACCGGCGCGCTGCTGGCCGGTGTGGTGGTGCTGGGCTGGAATACCTGGCACAAGTACCAGAACAACCAGTCGCAAGGCGCCTCGCAGCTGTATCAGGCCCTGCTGGAAACCAGCCTGACGCCGAGCGGCGAGCCAGACGCGACCAAGGTCGCTGAACTGTCCGGCAAGCTCAAGAGCGAGTTCGGCGGTACCGCCTATGCCCAGTACGGCAGCCTGTTCGTGGCCAAGGTCGCAGTAGAAAGCGGCAAGCTCGACGACGCCGCTGCCGAACTCAAGGCCGTGCTGGACAAGCCGGCCGACGTGACCCTGGGCGAAATCTCGCGCCAGCGCCTGGCACGCGTACTCGCAGCCCAGGACAAGGCCGAAGATGCGCTCAAGCTGCTTGACGGCGACGCTGACAAGGCGTTTCTGGCCAGCCGTGAAGAATTGAAGGGTGACTTGCTGGTGCAGCTGGGCCGCGCCGACGATGCCCACAGCGCTTATGAAAAAGCCAAGGCTGCGCTGTCTGATGAAGCGGCGGTCGGTGGCCTGCAACTGAAGCTGGATGACTTGGCCAAAGGGGACGCGTGACGTGATCGGTTGGAAACAAGCAGCAGTGCTGACCCTGGCCGTACTGGCCGCAGGTTGCAGCAGCAACAGCAAGAAGGAACTGCCTCCGGCCGAGCTGACCAAGTTCACCGAAGAAGTGGTGCTGAAGAAGCAGTGGAGCCGTTCGATCGGTGACGGCCAGGGTGAGACTTACAACACCCTGGTACCGGCCATCGAGAACGACCGCATCTACGCCTCCGACGTCAACGGCGAAGTCTTCGCCCTCGACCGCAATACCGGTGACGTGGTGTGGAAGAAGGACCTGGAGCTGCCTGTTTCCGGCGCAGTCGGCGTAGGCTATGGCCTGGTCATGCTCGGCACCCTCAAGGGTGAAGTGATTGCCCTGGACTCCAGCACCGGCGAAGAGCGCTGGCGTTCACGCGTTACCAGTGAAGTCCTGGCGCCACCTGCCAACAACGGTGATGTCGTGGTGGTGCAGACCCAGGACGATCGCCTGATCGGCCTGGATGCCGCAACCGGCGACCGCCGCTGGATCTACGAAAACACCCCGGCCGTTCTGACCCTGCGTGGTACCGGTGCACCGATCGCCACCAACCGACTGGCCGTTGCTGGCCTGTCCACCGGCAAGGTGGTGGCGGTGGATATCAACAACGGCGTACCCGTGTGGGAAAGCCGTGTGGCTATCCCGCAGGGCCGTTCCGAATTGGACCGTGTGGTCGATATCGACGGCGGCTTGCTGCTGTCGGGTGGTACCCTGTACGTCAGCACCTACCAGGGCCGTGTAGCGGGCCTGGACCTGGAAAGCGGCCGTGTGGTCTGGCAGCGTGATGCTTCCAGCTACGTGGGTGTCGCCCAGGGTTACGGTAACGTCTATGTCAGCGAAGCTTCCGGCACTGTCGAGAGCGTCGACGAGCGCTCTTCCAGCGCCCTGTGGACCAACGACTCGATGGCACGCCGTCAGTTGTCGGCACCTGAAGTGTTCTCCAGCTACGTGGCTGTAGGTGACTTTGAGGGTTACCTGCACCTGCTCAGCCAGGTCGACGGCCGTTTCGTCGGCCGTGAGCGTATCGACAGTGATGGCCTGCGCGCCCGGCCCCTGGTGGTCGGCGACACCATCTATGTCTTCGGCAACAGCGGCAAGCTCGAGGCACTGACCATCCGCTGAAGCTATGCTCAAGGCCGCTACAGGCCTTGAGTTGCGGCGTAGGACACGCCGCCCGAACTCCGGCCGCTGCCTTGCAGCGGCCTTTGCATTTTCAAGAATTCAAGAGTGGAGAGCCGCATGGTTCCCGTAATCGCCCTGGTGGGACGGCCGAACGTCGGCAAATCCACCATGTTCAACCGCCTGACCAAAACCCGCGATGCCATCGTCGGTGACCTGTCGGGTTTGACCCGTGACCGCCAGTATGGTGATGCCAGCTGGCAGGGTCGCTCCTTCATCCTGATCGACACCGGTGGTATCACCGGTGACGAAGTGGGCATGGACGAGAAAATGGCCGAGCAGTCGCTCATGGCCATCGAAGAAGCTGACTATGTGCTGTTCCTGGTCGATGCCCGCGCCGGCATGACTGCGGCAGACCAGATGATTGCCGAGCACCTGCGCAAGCGCAACAAGGCGGCAATCCTGGTCGCCAACAAGATCGACAACATCGACCCCGATGTTGCCCGCGCCGAGTTCTCGCCGATGGGCATGGGCAACGCCATTCCAGTGGCGGGCTCCCAGGGCCGTGGTATCAACGCCCTGATGGAAGCCGTGCTCGGTCACCTGCCGCGTGATGCCGAGGAAGAAGCCCTCGACCAGAACGTCGCCGAAGGCGAGGAAGCCGTACGCATTCCTGGCCCAAGCGAAAAGGATGGCATCAAGATCGCCATCATCGGCCGCCCCAACGTGGGCAAGTCGACCCTGGTCAACCGCATGCTCGGTGAAGAGCGTGTGGTGGTCTACGACGAGCCGGGTACTACCCGCGACAGTATCTACATCCCGTTCGAGCGCGATGGTGACAAGTACACCTTCATCGACACCGCCGGGGTGCGCAAGCGCGGCAAGATCCACGAGGAAGTCGAAAAGTTCTCGGTGGTGAAGACGCTGCAGGCGATCAAGGACGCCAACGTGGTGATCTTCGTCATGGACGCCCGCGAAGGTGTGGTCGACCACGACCTCAACCTGCTGGGCTTTGCCCTCGAAGCCGGCCGCGCAATCGTCATCGCCCTGAACAAGTGGGATGGCATGGAGCCAGGCGAACGCGCCTACGTGAAGACCGAGCTGGAGCGCCGGCTGTTCTTCGTCGACTTCGCCGATATTCACTTCATTTCCGCGCTGCACGGCACGGGCGTTGGCAACCTGTACAAATCGGTGCAGGCCGCGTTCAAGTCGGCGGTCACCCGCTGGCCGACCAGCCGCCTGACGCAGATTCTCGAAGATGCCGTCAGCGAGCACCAACCGCCGCTGGTCAACGGCCGCCGCATCAAGCTGCGTTATGCCCACCTGGGTGGTGCCAACCCGCCGCTGATCGTGATCCACGGCAACCAGACCGAGAGCATTCCCAAGTCGTACTCGCGTTACCTGGAAAACACCTACCGCCGCGTGCTCAAACTGGTCGGTACGCCGATCCGCATCGAGTACAAGGGCGGTGAAAACCCGTATGAGGGCAAGAAAAACACCCTCACCGACCGCCAGGTCAACAAGAAACGCCGCTTGATGTCGCACCACAAGAAGGCCGAGAAGAAGCGCCGCGACAAGCGCTAAGTAGCATCATTTGGGAGCGGCTTGCCCCGCGAAGCAGGCAACGCGATGGATGGCACGGGCTTCGCCCGTGTTCGCGGGGCAAGCCCGCTCCCACAGAGGCCCTTTGATCCAACGCAATCCCGCTATTTTTTCAACCTTTTTCCTGACTGCTCGATCCGCTATGCTCGGACTCCACCCCGTGCCGGATACACCCCAGGAAAGAGGGCTCCATGATCCGCAGCAAACTGCCGAATGTCGGCACGACCATCTTCACCACCATGTCCCAGCTCGCCGTGCAGACTGGCGCGCTCAATCTCTCCCAGGGTTTCCCCGACTTCAATGGCCCGCAGGCACTGCTCGATGCAGTCGGCCGCCATGTGTCGGCCGGGCATAACCAGTACGCGCCGATGACGGGCTTGCCGGCCCTGCGCCAGCAGGTGGCCGCCAAAGTCGAGCGCCTGTACGGGGCCAAGGTCGATGCCGACCAGGAAGTGACCATCACCCCGGGCGCCACCGAGGCGATCTTCTGCGCGATTCAGGCGGTGATTCACCCCGGTGACGAGGTCATCGTCTTCGACCCCTGCTACGACAGCTATGAGCCATCCGTGGAGCTGGCTGGGGGCCGTTGCGTGCATGTGCAACTGAGTGACGGCGACTTGCGCATCGACTGGCAGAAGTTCAGCGATGCCTTGAGCCCGCGCACGCGCATGGTCATCCTCAATTCGCCACACAATCCCAGTGGCGCCCTGATCACCCGTGAAGACCTCGACCAGCTGGCCCGGCTGATCGCCGACCGCGAGATCTACCTGATCAGCGACGAAGTCTACGAGCACCTGGTGTACGACGGCGTACGCCACGCCAGCGTATTGGCCCATGCCGAGCTGTACAGCCGAGCCTTCGTGGTCAGTTCGTTCGGCAAGACCTACCATGTGACCGGCTGGAAGACCGGCTACGTGATCGCTCCGCCGGGCTTGAGCGCCGAAATGCGCAAGGTGCACCAGTACGTCAACTTCTGCGGCGTGACGCCCCTGCAATGCGCATTGGCCGACTTCATGGCCGAGCACCCCGAGCACATCGATGAGCTGCCGGCTTTCTACCAGGCCAAGCGCGACCTGTTCTGCGACCTGCTCGAAGGCTCACGCTTCAGCTTTACCCGCACCGCGGGCACCTATTTCCAGCTGGTGGACTATTCGCAGATCCGCCCCGACCTGAACGACGTCGACATGGCCTTGTGGCTGACCCGTGAACACGGCGTGGCGACCATCCCGGTGTCGGTGTTCTACCAGCAACCCATCCCCGAGCAACGCCTGGTGCGCCTGTGCTTTGCCAAACGTGAGGAGACGCTGCGTCAGGCAGCGGAAAAACTATGCGCGATCTGAGTGCACTGCCCAACCTGAAAATCGCCTTGGTGCAAACCACGCTGGCCTGGCACGACCGCGAAGCCAACTATGCGCATTTCGAGGTATTGCTCGACCAGGCAGGCGATGCCGACCTGGTGATCCTGCCCGAAATGTTCACCACCGGTTTTTCCATGGAGTCGGAAAGCCTGGCCGAGCCTGAGAACGGCCCGACCTATAAATGGCTCAAGGCTCAGGCCAAACGGATCAACGCCGTGGTCACCGGCAGCGTGATCATCCAGGCCGCCGATGGCAGCCACCGCAACCGCCTGCTCTGGGCACGCCCCGACGGTGAGATCCTGCATTACGACAAACGCCACCTGTTCCGCATGGCGGGCGAGCACAAGCATTACACCCCCGGCGAGCGCCAGGTACAGTTCGAAATCAAGGGATGGCGCGTGCGCCCGCTGATCTGCTACGACCTGCGCTTCCCGGTATGGAGCCGTGATTCGCAGGACACCGACCTGCTGCTGTACACCGCCAACTGGCCGGCGGCCCGCCGCCAGCACTGGAACCGCCTGCTGCCGGCGCGGGGTATCGAGAACCTGTGCTTCGTGGCGGCGGTGAACCGCGTGGGTACCGATGGCAAGGGCTTTGCCTATTCAGGCGACAGTCAGGTGCTGGACTTTCAGGGCGAGAGCCTGTTGAGTGCCGGTGAGGCGGATGGGGTGTTTACCGTGGTGCTGCGGGCTGCTGAACTGGCGGCTTACCGAACCCGCTTCCCGGCCAATCTGGATGCCGATACCTTCGAGCTGCATTAAGCCAGTACCTGCCTCTTCGCGGGGCAGGTACTAACCCATCAGTTCGTGTTCAGTAAACATCCCGCCGATAACGCCCATCCTCGATCAACTGCTCGACCACGTCTTCGCCAAGGATGCCCTTGAGCGCCGCATCGACGCCGGCGGCCATGCCCTGCAGGCTTCCACAGACATACACGCAAGCGCCATCGGCCACCCAGCGCTTGAATGCCTCGGCCTGCTGCAGCAGCACGTCCTGCACATACACCTTCTCGGCCTGGTCGCGCGAAAACGCCAGGTCCAGCCGCGCCAGGTCGCCGTTGTCGAGCCAGGCTTGCAGCTCATCGCCACACAGCAGGTCATGGGCGCGGTTACGTTCACCGAACAGCAGCCAGTTGCGCTGTTCACCGGCATTGACCCGCGCGCGCAACAGGCTGCGCAGGCCCGCCAGGCCAGTGCCGTTGCCGATCAAAATCATCGGCGCAGCGGCCTCAGGCAGGTGGAAGCCACTGTTACGCCGCAGGCGCAGGCTCAGGGTGCCGTTCACGGGTAGATATTCGGTCAGCCAGCCAGAGCCCAGACCAAGGTTGCCGTCGCAGTGGCGCTCCTGGCGCACGATCAGCTCCAGCACACCGTCGCTGGCGATCGAGGCGATGGAGTATTCACGGCTGCCGATCGGTACCAGCGCATCGACCAGTGCCTGCGGCTGCAAGCCGATCAGGTGGTCGCGGCGCGTCGGCAACTGGCGGCCAGCCAAGGCCTGGCCGAGCGTCTCGTTCAGGCCGTCGAGCTGCACCCTCGCGTTGGCATCCAGTGCCATGCCATTGAGGAAAGCCTCGACCCGTGGCTGACCATTGAGCGGCAGGATCTCCACCAGGTCCCCGGCCTCCCAGCTGGCGGGCGCGTCCGGGCGCAGGCCGAGCAGGTAGACCGGTTGGCCCTGGCTGCCCGGGTTGAGCAAGGTGCGCTTGACCAGGCTCCAGCTGCCGAACGTTGGCGGCTGCCACGCGGCAACGGGTTGTGCACCCGTGAGCTGCGCCAGTTCCTGCTGCCACTGCTGCAAGGCGGCCTGGTCGGCGTTGTCGACTTCCACCGGGCTGAAGGCACTGCTGGCCCCTCGCTCGCCGAGCCAGGCCTGCAGGCGACGGGCAAAGCCGCAAAAGTGCGGGTACTGGCGGTCGCCTAGGGCCAGCACGGCATAGCTCAGGCCGTTCAGCGACCAAGGCTGGCCCAGCACCTTTCGCTCGAAGGCACGGGCGCTGTCCGGCGCTTCGCCATCACCAAAGGTGCTCACCACGAACAGCGCGCGGCGGGCCTGGCGCAGGTCCTCTTCGCCCAGCTCAGCCAACGCCCGCACCTGCACCGGCAAGCCGGCAGCTTGCAATTGGCCGGCGCTCTGCCAGGCCAATTGCTCGGCGAAACCGCTCTGGCTGGCGAAACCAATCAGCCAGCTGTCGCCGCTGCCGGTGCTGCTGGCGACGTTGCCCCGGGCGGCACGCACCTGGCGCTTCTTGCGACGGCGGTCGAGGTACAGCAACCAGCCTGTCACGAAGAACAGCGGCATGGTCAGGCTGGCGATGGTGACGATGATGCGCCCCGGCAAGCCGAAGTATTCCCCCACGTGCAAGGCGTAAACACTCTGCAGCAGCTGCGCCTTGAAGGATTTATCGGTGTAGCGGTCGTGGTTTTTTACCTGGCCGGTGGCCGGGTCGAGGACCAGGGTGTTGAACGCACGTGGGTGCGCAGCATTGTCGAGCAGGTAGAAGAGGTTGGCCGGCTGACCGCCAGCCGGCGGCAGGCGCAGGTTGTACATGGCCAGGCCTGGGCCCGCAGCATCCTTGAGGTTGGCCCAGATGGCGTCGTAATCGACCACCAGCGGCGGTGCATTCTTGTCGACTTTCTGCGGCCCGTGCCGGCCACGGCCTTCACCCCGTTTTTGCTGCTGGCCTGCAGCGGGCGCGTCGGCCAGCAGCTTGTTCAGGCCTTCGCGGTACCACTCGTAGGACCAGAACAGGCCGGTCAGCGCGAACAGCAGGTAGAACAGCAGGCACCAGGTACCTGCCACAGCGTGCAGGTCCCAGTTGAAGGCACGGCCTTTCTTGGCCCAGTCGAAGGTCAGCCAGGTGCGCCAGTTCAGCGCCTTGCGCGGCCAGCGCAGGTACAGGCCGGACAAGCAGAAGAACACCAGCATCAGGGTGCAGGCGCCGGTGATCTGCCGGCCAGTGTCGCCCATCGCCAGGAAGCGGTGCAGGGTGAGCATCAGGTTGAAGAAACCCTGCCCGGCGACTTCACCCTTGAGCTCGCCGGTGTACGGGTCGGCATAGCGCAACTCGCCACGGCGTTCGCCGGGGGCAGGGGTGAAGAAGACGCGTGCGGCATTGCCGTCGCGCACATCCACCCACAACATCGATACCTTGTCGCCTTGGGCGGCTTCGACCCGCTGCACCAACTCCGCCGGCGGCAACACGCCCTGCGGGCGCACCTCGACTTTGAGCACATCGCCATTGAACGCGCGCAGCAGTTCTTCCTGGAACGAGTACAACGCACCGGTAATGCCCATCAAGGCCAGCACCAGGCCGGCGGTGATGCCAAAGAACCAGTGCAATTGGAACAGTGTCTTCTTCACCACATCGATCACCTTGTCTTGCTGCCGCAACCTGTGCGGCGTGCATTATGCCTTGATACGCAAAAGCCCCGCTCACTGGAATGAACGGGGCTTGGGGGTGCTGCTTCAGAAGTGGACGCTGGTGGTCAGCAATGCGGTCCGGCCCGCCGCCTGGTTGGCGAAGTGGGTGGAGAACGCCTTGTCGTAGTACACCTCGTTGGTCAGGTTCTGCACGTTCAGCTGCAGGTCGACGTTCTTGGTCAGCTTGTAGGCTGCCATGGCGTCGTAGCGTACGTAGCTGTCGACCATGGTGGTGTTGGCCACGCTGCCGTAGACGTCATCCACGTAGAAGGCGCCGCCACCGACGGTCAGCTTCGGCGTGATCGAGTAAGTGGTCCACAGGCTTGCACTGTTGTTCGGCGTGTTCGGCAGCTGGTTGCCGTCGTTGGCCTTGCCCAGCGGGCCGCCGTCGATCTGGCGAGCCTGCATGTAGGTGTAGCCGGCGAACACCTGCCACTTGTCGGTCAGCTTGCCGCTGGCCGACAGCTCGATGCCCTGCACGCGGGTTTCGCCAACGTTTTCGTAGCTGGTGGTGTCCACCTGGACGCGGGCGTTTTCCTTCTCGGTGCGGAACAGCGCAGCCGCCAGGGACAGGCGCTGGTCGAGCAGGTCCCACTTGGTGCCGATTTCGTAGTTGGTGGTTTCTTCTGGCTCCATATCGCTGGACAGCAGGTTGCCAGCGCGGTCGCTGGTGTTGCCCAGCGGGTTGCCTTCGGTGCCTTCACCCAGCATTGCACCTGGGGGTGTCGCGGAGGTGGCGTAGGAAACGTAGATGCTGCCATTGTCGGCCGGTTTCCACACCAGGCCCAACTGGCCGGTGACGAATTCGCTGGTGTCGCGGCCCTTGGAGGCAACGCCCTTGGCGTTTACCACAGTGGCGCCAGCAGCGTCATAGGTACGGTACTGGGTGTCGAAGTGGTCGTAGCGCAGGCCCATGTTCAGCAGCCACTCAGGCGTCAGCTCGAGGGTGTCGAAGACGTAGATAGCGCGGGTGTTGCTCTTGGTATCGGTGCCGGCGTAGTTGCGCGCAATGTTGCCGTTCCACGGGTCGTCCGGGTTCGGATTGCTCAGCGAGGTGCAGTTGTAGCCGCTGCTGGCGCCGATCATGCTCGGGGTGCAGTTGGAGTTCGCGGCGCCGCCTGGGACAGTGTCGGTGTCGACCGTGTACGACGAACGCGTGCTTTCCTCACGGCTCAGCTCGATACCGGTGGAGAAGCTGTTCTTCAAACCGCCCAGGTAGAACTCGCCGAACAGGTCGGTCTGGTTGGTGGTGGTCGCAGTATTGCCCACACGGGAGTTGGCGCGCCGCCAGAGGCTGCCGTTGTTGACGTTGCCCTTGCTGTCGTCAGGCTGGGTCAGGATGTAGTCCTGCATGCTGTTGCCGTGACGCAGGGTGTTCTTGACGGTCAGCGAGTCGGTCAGGTCGTGTTCAATGGCGAAGGTCGCGATGTCGACGCGGCTCTTGCGGAAGTCGCGACCGGTCAGGCCGTAGAAATTGTCACTGTCGCCGCCGTCGTACGGCTTGCTCGGGTGTGCCGAGGTGCGCGCGCCGCTGCCACCGGTCGGGATGGTGTACGGGATGCCCGAGTCCGGCAGGTCGTCGCTTTCCAGGTGGTAGTAGTCGAGGTTGACGCGGGTTGGCGTGCCCAGGCCAAAGGCCAGGGACGGGGCAATGCCCCAACGGTCATAGTTGACCTTGTCACGGCCGGCAACGTTGCTTTCGTGGGTCATCAGGTTGAGACGGCCGGCAACGGTGTCGCTGAACTGGTAGTTGCCATCGAAGGTGTAACGCTGGGTCTGGTCGCTGCCCCAAGTCCAGGCGCCGTCCAGGGAGTTGCCCAGGTGCGCGCGCTTGCTCACCAGGTTGATGGTGCCGCCTGCCGCACCGCGGCCGCCAATGGCCGAGTTCGGGCCTTTGGCCACCTCGACCGATTCGATGGCGAAGATTTCACGGGTTTGCGCGCCGGTATCACGCACGCCGTCCAGGTAGGTGTCGCCCTGGGCGTCGAAGCCGCGGATGAACGGGCGGTCGCCTTGCGGGTTGCCGCCTTCGCCAGCACCAAAGGTGATACCGGGTACGGTGCGCAGGGCATCCTGCAGGCTCAGGGCGTTGGTGTCCTTGATCACCTGCTGTGGGATCACGGTAACCGAGCGTGGGGTGTCCACCAACGGTGCGGTGTACTTCTGCGAGGAGGCTTTCTCGACCTTGTAATCGGTGCTGGCCTGTTCAGCCTTGCCGTTGACGCTGGTGGCGTCGAGGGTGACGGCGTTATTGGTGGCTGGGTCGGCGGCATAGGCCGACGATGCGCTGAGGGCGACGCCGATGGCGGTTACGATCAGGCGAGGTGAAGACACTGCAGCTGGCACGTATGGACGCATTGTTATGGACCTTCCCCAAGGTGTGAAGGCCGCGGATCATAGTGTAAGCGATTGTAACTAACAATTGAGATTCGTTACCATTCACTAGGAATTTACAATCTTTACAAATTCTCTTTACGGTTTACATGCGCTGAAACGTCTCACGCGCCGAAAGGGCTTGTGCAGCGCAAAAGGGAATCAATATCATTGGCGCCTTTACATTCCTTGACGGTGCCGCCGCCATGCTGCTTCACATCCCCGGCTTGTTCGACGCCGACGAGCTCGCCCGCATTCGCGAGGCCCTGGAGCAAGCCGACTGGGCCGATGGCAAGGTCACGGCCGGGTATCAGTCGGCCAAGGCCAAGCATAATCTGCAGCTGCCAGAAGGCCATGCGCTGGCGAAGGAGATCGGCAGCGCGCTGATCGAGCGCCTGTGGAAGACGCCGCGATTCATGTCGGCGGCGCTGCCACACAAGGTGTTCCCGCCGTTGATCAATTGCTACCGCGAGGGTGGCAATTTCGGCTTTCACATCGATAACGCCCTGCGTCAGCCCAAGGGCAGCCCGGAGCGGGTGCGTACCGACCTGTCCTCGACGCTGTTCCTCAGTGACCCTGACAGTTATGACGGTGGCGAGTTAGTGATCCAGGACACCTACGGCGTGCAGCAGATCAAACTGGCCGCTGGCGACCTGGTGCTGTACCCCGGCACCAGCCTGCACAAGGTCAACCCGGTGACCCGTGGCGTGCGCTATGCCGCCTTCTTCTGGACCCAGAGCCTGGTCCGCGAGGACAGCCAGCGGGCATTGCTGTTCGAGATGGACAATGCCATCCAGCAACTGACTGCCGATGTACCCGAGCACCCCTCGCTGCTGCAGCTGACCGGCACCTACCACAACCTGCTGCGCCGCTGGGCTGAGGTCTGAACCGTGTCTTACCAGTTGCGTCGCGAAGAAGTGATGGATGTCGCAGGCCTCAAGGCCATGCTCGAAGAAAGCCCCGGCAAGGCCGCCCAGGCGATTCTCGCGGCGGCAGGGCAGGGGGTGAACGAGGCGCAGTTGCTGCTCGGGCAAATCCTCCTCGACGGCCGGGGCATCGAAGCCGATGCGGGCGTTGCCCGGCGCTGGTTCGGTATTGCTGCACAAGGTGGCAGTGCCATGGCGCACAACATGCTCGGGCGTTGTATGGAGCATGGTTGGGGCGGCGAGGTGAGTTTGCCGCAGGCTGCGGTTCACTATGCCCGCGCGGCCGATGCCGGGTTGGATTGGGGCCTGTATAACCTTGGCAATCTGCTGGCCACTGGGCGTGGGGTGCCGGCCAATCAGGCGCAGGCATTGCTGTGCTACGAGAAGGCTGCGCAGCAGGGGCATGCCAAATCGATGAACCTGTACGGTCGATACCTTGAGCAGGGTATCGCAACGGCGCCCAGCCCGGCGCGGGCCGTGCGCTGGTATCGGCGCTCGGCCGAAGCGGGGGATTTCCGTGGGATGTTCAGCCTGGCGTTGGTGCTGGTCGAGCGTGGCCAGCTAGCCGAGGCGGGGCAGTGGCTGGAGCAGGCGCGGGTTGAGGGGAACATGAATTTCCTGCGCAGTGCGTTGGTGACCTTGCAGGGGGCGGGGCCAGTGATGATGGCCTTTGCGGCGCGGTATGCCGAAGAGATAGCACAGCGCGAAGTGTGATGGTGTCGGTACTGGCCCTATCGCCGGCAAGCCGGCTCCCACAGGTAGCGCTCAAGGCTTGAGACTTGTGCACTTTCATGTGGGAGCCGGCTTGCCGGCGATAGGGCCGGTACAGGCATAACGAAACGGGGCCTTGCGGCCCCGTTCTGCGTTACAGGTAGTACGCCTTCAGCGGCGGGAAGCCGTTGAATTCCACCGCGCTGTAGCTGGTGGTGTAGGCACCGGTCGACAGCCAGTACAGGCGGTCACCAATGGCCAGGTTCAGCGGCAGGCCGTACTTGTAGTGCTCGTACATGATGTCGGCGCTGTCGCAGGTCGGGCCTGCGATCACCACTTCTTCCATCTCGCCTTTCTTCTCGGTCCAGATCGGGAACTTGATGGACTCGTCCATGGTTTCGATCAGGCCGGAGAATTTGCCCACGTCGGTGTACACCCAGCGCTCGACCGCGGTGCGCGACTTGCGTGCTACCAGCACCACTTCGCTGACCAGGATGCCGGCGTTGGCGATCAGCGAACGGCCTGGCTCGAGGATGATTTCCGGCAGGTCGTCACCGAAGTCTTCCTTAAGGAAGCGGATGATCTCTTCAGCGTAGGTCTCGAGGCTATTGGTACGGGTGATGTAGTTGGCCGGGAAGCCGCCACCCATGTTGATCAGCTTCAGCTCGATGCCGTCTTCTTCCTTCAGGCGCTCGAAGATCACCTTGACCTTGGCGATGGCGGCATCCCACACGCTGATGTCGCGCTGCTGCGAACCGACGTGGAAGGAGATGCCGTAAGGCACCAGGCCCAGGTCACGGGCGAGGATCAGCAGGTCCATGGCCATGTCGGTCTGGCAGCCGAACTTGCGGGACAGCGGCCAGTCGGCCGTGGTGGAGCCTTCGGTGAGGATACGCACGTAAACCTTGGAGCCCGGTGCGGCCTTGGCGATGTTGCGCAGGTCGGCTTCCGAGTCGGTGGCATACAGGCGCACGCCCTTCTCGTAGAAGTAGCGGATGTCCTTGGACTTCTTGATGGTGTTGCCGTAGCTGATACGGTCGGCGCTGACGCCGCGGCCCATTACCTTGTCCAGCTCGTAGATCGAGGCGATGTCGAAGCTCGAACCTTTGTCTTTCAGCAGGTCGATGATCTCGACCGCCGGGTTGGCCTTGACCGCATAGTAGACCTTGGCAAATTCGAAACCGGCGCGCAGGTCGTCATAGGCCTGGCTGATCATCTGGGTATCGATGAGTACGAACGGGGTTTCTTGCTTGTCGGCGAACGCCTTCATTTTCTGGAAGGTGTCGCGTGCGAAATAGTCTTCGACCTGGATCGACATGCTCAGGGACTCCATGGGCAAACTGAAAAGATAAGTGGCTGCAAACTGAACGTCCTCCGTATCCCCACTTTGGTTCGCCTACTCAGTACTTGAGCCGGATGGATCGTTTCCAGCATGGACGTTCGGCGCGCACTTTAGGGCGTGAAGAAAGCAAGATCAACAGGCAATCCGGCGGTGTTCGTCGTGGATTGCGGCCCTATCGTTTGAATAAACGACTCGTGTGACTGGCAGATGTTCCCCCAGTGTTCGCAAGCGTAAAAAATTGTGGAATGGACCGTGTCGACCCTATCGCGGGCAAGCCCGCTCCTACGGGGCTGCGCTACTGCTGTAGGAGCAGGCTTGGCCGCGATGGGGCCAGTGGTGTTCATATTTATGGCCACATTTTTCTGGCACGTCGGTCCATGAAATCCGCAAATTTTTTTTGCTACCGACTGGCGGATTTGCCGATTTTGATGAGAAACATTACTATTCGCACCCTTCTCTGCCTCCCTGACGACCCCGACCGTGTCTGGACACAAAGGCTTCCTCGACCACTACCATGAGCTGATCGGCACCTGGACGCGCAAGCTGCGCAGTCGTCAGCAGGCCGAAGACCTCACCCACGATGCCTTTGTCAGGGTGCTGGAAAACCCGCGCCAGCAGGTAGAGCAGCCACGCGCCTACCTTCACCAGACCGCACGCAACATTGCAGTGGACGGTTTTCGCCGTGAAGACCGGCGCCAGGCGCTGGAATTGGAAGCCTTCGATGAAAGCGCCACCAGCAGCGGCGACCCAGAGGCCTATGTGCACGCCCTGGAACTGGCCGACAGTGTCGAGCGGGCGCTGGCCGAGCTGCCGCTCAACTGCCGCCGGGTGTTCATCTGGCAGAAGCTCGAAGGTTTGACCCAGGCCGAGATCGCCGAGCGCATGGGTTTGACCAAGAACATGGTCGAAAAGTATATGATCCGCACGCTCCGACATCTGCGTGAGCACCTGGATGTGTCGGCACCATGAGTCAGGAGACCTTCCCCATGAAACAGCACGGTACCGATACCGTCCGCGAGCAGGCGGCCGAATGGTTCGCCCGCATGCAGGACGCACCGGAGGATGCCGGGCTGCAGGCACAGCTGCGCGCCTGGCAGGAGGCTGACCCGCAACACCGTGACGAATACCAACAGCTCGCCAACCTGTGGCGCGCCGCCGGCTACATCCCACGCCAGCGCCTGGATGCGTTGTGCCAGCCCGAGCCCGTGCAGCAATTGCCACGCCGGCGCTTGGTGCGCCAGGCCTTGGCGGCCGGTATCGCAGTGCTTGCCCTGGGGCTGGGCTGGGCTGGCTGGCAACACCAGCAGCTGAACCACCAGGACCACTTGCAGACAGCCTTTGCCGAGCGCCGCCAGGTCGAATTGCCGGACGGCTCGCGGCTGGAACTCAACGGCGGTACCCAGCTGCAGGTCGATTTCAGCACGGGCCGTCGGCATATTCAGCTGGATGCTGGCGAAGTGATGTTCACCGTCACCCACGACAGCGGGCGGCCATTCGTGGTCGATACCGCTCAGGGCAGCGTGACCGTCACGGGCACCCGCTTCGATGTGCGGCTGGACTCGGCTGCCACCCGTGTAGCGGTGGAGCAGGGTTCGGTTCGCGTGCAGGGCAAGGACGCTTCGCTGGCGCAACTGACCGCAGGCCTGGGTGCGCATATAGATGCACGAGGCAAAGTGGCAGCGCCTCATGCGGTGGATACCGCTGCGCTGACCGCCTGGCGCCAGGGCAAACTGGTGTTCGACAACGCCACCCTGGCCGACGTTGTGGCCGAAGTTTCGCGCTACCGCACCCAGCCGTTGCGTGTAGCCCCTGGCAAGGTAGCGCAGCTGCGCCTGTCCAGTACCTTCAGCACCGACGACACCGATGCCCTGTTACGCGCCCTGCCGAGCATCCTGCCGGTAGCCGTCAAAACCCATGAAGACGGTTCTCGCGAAATAATCGCGAAATAGATTCAGGTTTTTTTCAGCTCGTTCGTCTTCCTCGCCAGCTGCAACTGCCAAGCATTTCCATTTGCATGCGGTTGGCGTTTATCCCGAACTTCAGGATGCCTTGACGACGTGAACAACAACAAACCTCTGCCACGCCTGCGCGCCCTGGCGCTGGCCCTTGCGGTCGCTGCCGTGGCCGTAAACAGCCACGCCGAACAGGCTGGCAGCGCAATCCACATCCAGGCCCAACCATTGGCCTCGGCGCTGAGCCAACTGGGCCAGCAGACCAACCTTCAGCTGTTCTACAGCCCTGAACTGGTGGCCGGCAAACAGGCCCCGGCGGTGTCCGGCACGCTGGCGCCGGTGCAGGCACTGCAACAGTTGCTGCAAGGCAGCGGGCTGACGTTCGAGATGTCCCAGGACACCGTGGTGGTAAAGCCGTTGCCGACCACCCTGGACCTGGGCAGCGGTAGCCTGGAGCTGGCACCCACCGACATCAAGGTGGTCGGCGACTGGCTGGGCGACGCCGACCAGGCGGTGGTGCAGGACCACCCCGGCGCGCGCACCGTGGTGCGTCGCGAAGCCATGGTGGAGCAGGGCGCGATGAACGTGCGCGATGTACTGCGCGGCATCCCGGGCGTGCAGGTGCAGGACTCCAACGGTACCGGTGGCAGCGACCTGTCGCTGAACGTTGGTGTGCGCGGCCTGACGTCGCGCCTGTCGCCACGCTCGACGGTGCTGATCGATGGCATCCCGGCCGCCTTCGCCCCTTATGGCCAGCCGCAGTTGTCGATGGCGCCGATCTCCTCGGGCAACCTCGACAGCATCGACGTGGTACGGGGGGCAGGCTCCGTGCGCTATGGCCCGCAAAACGTCGGCGGGGTGATCAACTTCGTCACCCGGGCGATCCCGGAGAAAGCCTCGGCAGAGCTGTCCACCACCCTGGAAACCTCGCAGCGCGGGGGCTGGAAGCACACCGAATCTGCCTTCGTCGGTGGTACTGCCGACAACGGCATGGGCGTGGCGCTGCTGTACACCGGCGTGAACGGCAACGGCTACCGTGCGAGCAACAATGGTAACGACATCGACGACGTCATCCTCAAGACCCACTGGGCACCCACCGACGTCGACGAGTTCTGGCTGAACTTCCATTACTACGATGGCCGTGCCGACATGCCGGGCGGCCTGACCCAGGCGCAGTACGACAGCAACCCGTACCAGTCGCTGCGCGACTACGACTACTTTGCCGGCCGGCGCAAGGACGTGTCGTTCAAGTGGCAGCGCCAGCTCGACGACGCCACCCAGTTCGAAGTGCTGACTTATTACACCGACAGTTTCCGCGGCAGCGCCATCGCCGCGCGTGACATGAAGACCCTGTCGTCGTACCCGCGCAACTACCACACCTTCGCCATCGAGCCGCGGCTGTCGCGGATCTTCTTTGCCGGCCCGACCACCCAGGAAGTCAGCGTCGGCTACCGCTACCTGAAAGAAGCCATGCGCGAGCAGTCGACCCGCCTGGCGCTGATCGACAACGTACCGACCGTCACCCCCACCTCCGACGGCCACGTGTTCCAGGACCGCAGCGGCGGTACCGAGGCAAGCGCCTACTACATCGATGACAAGATCGATGTCGGTAACTGGACCATCACCCCGGGCATCCGCTTCGAGCACATCAACACCGACTGGCGCGACCGCCCGGTACTGGACGCCAACAACCGCCCGGTGGCCGAGAAGAAACGCAGCATCACCAGCAACGAGCCGTTGCCGGCGTTGAGCGTGATGTACCACATTTCCGATGCCTGGAAGGTATTCGCCAACTACGAGACCTCGTTCGGCAGCCTGCAGTACTTCCAACTGGGCCAGGGTGGCACCGGCAACAGCACCGCCAATGGCCTGGAGCCGGAAAAGGCCAAGACCTACGAGGTCGGTACGCGGTACGACAATGGCGGGTTCGCCGGGGAGCTGACGGCGTTCTACATCGACTTCGATGACGAACTGCAGTACATCAGCAACGATGTGGGCTGGACCAACCTGGGCGCCACCAAGCACCAGGGCATCGAGGCCTCGGTGCGTTATGACCTGGCTGGCCTGGACGCGCGTCTGGAGGGCCTGTCGGTGAACGGCGGTTACACCTACACCCGCGCCACGTATGAAGGCGAGATTCCTGGCTTCAAAGGCCGCGACCTGCCGTTCTATTCACGTCAGGTGGCCACCGCCGGCGTGCGTTACGAGGTCAACCGCTGGACCTGGAACCTGGATGCCTACGCCCAATCCAAGCAGCGCGCACCGGGTACCGGGATCAATGCCGATGGCAGCTTCAATGGCGACTACATCACCGAGCCGAGCGCCGATGGGCAGTATGGCGACATCCCAGGCTACGTGACCTGGCATGCCCGGGGGGGCTACGACTTCGGGCCGAAGATGTCCAACCTGAAGCTGGCGGCGGGGGTGAAGAACCTGTTCGACAAGCAGTACTTCACCCGCTCCAGCGACAACAATGCTGGCCTTTATGTAGGTGAGCCGCGGACCTTCTATGTGCAGGCCAGTGTAGGGTTCTGATACCGCGGCGCCCCAATCGCCGGCAAGCCGGCTCCCACAGGGACCTCCACAGGCTCAAGCCCTGCGCAGTACCTGTGGG